>JALHUP010000402.1 GCA_022866585.1 Candidatus Zixiibacteriota bacterium
ATTTCCTCAGGGCGAAAAAGAGACAAGCGAATTTGATATTCTGATCTTGGTCGATCCTCCTAACTTCGTCTTTGCCGAACATAAAACAGAGATTAACGATTTTGTTTTTAAAAACGGTGGATCTGCTCTTTTTCTTTTAGGCAAAGATTTCATAGAAAGTAAGGCTTTTATGGAGGCAACCCAGATTCTTCCCTTCGATCTTAAGGGCGCAAACATTCGTTATCTTCCAGCCAATCTCTACTTAGAGTTAACCCAAGAGGGGAGGCTTCATCCCATCACCCGGTTGGTTGAAAACTCCGAGGAGAATTTGAAGGTCTGGTCAGAGCTTCCGCCATTTTTGGGGCTGATAGACCTCGGCTCTTTCTCCAAAGATGCAGTCGCCTTGGCAACTTTTAGGAGTCCTTTTAATCAGGAGGCTATCTTGCCCGGACTGGTGGTGAGAAATTATGGCAAAGGCAAAATGATGGTCGCAACTACCACCCCTTTCTGGAGATGGGATTTTCTTTTGTGGGGGATTGGAAAGGATAATCAAAGCTACCAGAAATTTTGGAACAACTCCATCAGATGGTTGGTTACCAGGGAGGACATGGACCTTATTAATATTTTCACTGACAAAAAAATCTATAAAAGCGGAGAGAGGATAAATTTCTCTGCCAAAATATTTGACCAGAACTATCAGAAGATAAAAGATGCCACGGTTCTCTTAAAAATAAAGGGGGAGGCCTCAGCCGACTCCGAGATGTTGAGCTTGAGCCTGGACCTGATGGGTGATTACAACGGCACTTTAAGGTCGCTTCCGCCGGGCAAATATCTCTTCAAGGGGGAGGTTTTTCGGGATGAGACAAAGATTGGTTCAAAGAGCGGTGAATTTACGGTGGAGGAGTATAGCCTGGAGGATGCAAATTTGACCACTGATTTCGACCTTCTGAAAAAAATGGCAGAAGTCTCCGGAGGGAAGTTTTATGAAAAAGACCAGATTGGAAATCTGGTAAATGATCTTGAGCTTACAGAAAAAAAGGAAGAGAGAACCAAAGAGATCCAACTGTGGAATCATCCCATCCTATTAATCCTCTTCATCGGATGTCTATCTGCCGAATGGGCAATAAGAAAGAGGGCACAGCTCCTCTAAAGTGCAAAATTCAAAATGAAACATTAAAAAATACAATTACCGTTGCCTTACCCCGCACCTCTTTGTGTTTCGGAGTAAGGGTACCCCG
Organism: Candidatus Zixiibacteriota bacterium; assembly: GCA_022866585.1. GTDB lineage: Bacteria > Zixibacteria > MSB-5A5 > MSB-5A5 > SM1-73 > SM1-73. The sequence goes on from JALHUP010000402.1 coordinate 1,218, forward strand.
AAACAACGGATGGATAAATTTATTTCCCTCCCAAATTTTTCTCTTGAAAAATCTTTTCCTTTCATTTACATTGACACAAGACTAAAGTGTTACTTTAACCTAATAAAGAAGGAGAAAAAGATATGCCAACTATCATCGGATGTCAAGCCCGGGAAATTTTGGATTCAAGAGGCAATCCCACGGTGGAAGTGGATGTGGTCTTGGAGGACGGCTGTGTGGGGCGAGCGGCTATCCCTTCTGGTGCTTCTACTGGCGAACATGAGGCTTTGGAGCTAAGAGACAAAGATAAAAGTCGCTACTTAGGAAAAGGAGTCACCAAAGCGGTGGACAATGTAAATCAGATCATAGCCCCGGAGTTATTCAAAAACGACCTCGATGCTTTGAACCAAGTGGAGCTGGATAAATTTCTTATCGAATTTGATGGCACCGAAGATAAAAACCGCCTGGGAGCAAACGCTATTTTAGGGGTTTCGCTTGCCGCCTGCAAAGCCGCCGCCGTATATTGCGATCTGCCTTTATATCAATATATCGGGGGAGTAAACTCTAAAATTCTGCCGGTTCCTCAAATGAACATTTTAAACGGGGGCTCACATGCGGATAACAATGTGGATCTGCAGGAATTTATGATTATGCCGGTGGGTGCCCCAAATTTTAAAGAGGCTTTGAGAATGGGAGCCGAGATTTTTCATAATCTCAAAAGTGTTTTAAAAAATAAAAATTATAACACTTCAGTGGGAGATGAAGGAGGGTTTGCTCCTAATCTTTCTTCGAATGAGGAAGCCCTTGAAGTTATTATGGAGGGTATAAAGAAGGCTGGCTACCAGGCAGGCGAAGACGTTTTCTTGGCTTTGGATCCAGCCGCATCAGAGTTTTATAACGAAAAAGAGAAAATCTATTTTCTGAAAGCAGAGAATAAAAAACTTTCTTCAGAGGAGATGATTAGCTTTTACGAAAATCTGGTGAACAAATATCCCATCATCTCCATCGAGGATGGACTGGCTCAGGATGATTGGGATGGCTGGGTTAAACTCAATGAGAAATTGGGGGACAGAATCCAGATTGTGGGAGACGATCTTTACGTCA
>JALHUP010000061.1 GCA_022866585.1 Candidatus Zixiibacteriota bacterium
ATTATAAGGACAGGCTTCCTCATCCACAGAGACGTCAATTACCACATCGCTTTTTTCCGCCACCGGTGAGTGGGGATTCCCGGTAAGTGCGATGATGGGCACCGCCAATCTTTTGAAAACTGGAAAAAGCTGATAAAGCTCATCGGTGTCCCCGCTTTTGGTGATGGCAATTACCACGTCGTTTTTTCTCACCATCCCTAAATCCCCATGTATGGCTTCGGCTGGATGAAGAAAAAATGCGGCTGTTCCGGTGGAAGTCAAAGTGGCGGCGATCTTTTTGCCGATTATCCCGGATTTCCCCATCCCGGTGACGATCACCCGTCCTTTACATTTTAAGATCAATTCCACTGCCTTTACGAATTGATCGTCTATCTTCTTCTCCAAGTCTAAAACAGCCTTCGCTTCCTTTCGGATAACCTCTTTGGCTTTTTCTCTTATCATGACACCAACTCCAATGGTTTAACTTTTTTGCTTTTCAGGATCATATCGATCACTTCTCTTACTGCCCCCTCTCCGCCGTTTGCTTTAGTTACAAATTTAGCGAAGCTTTTGGCAATAGGATTCGCATCTTTCACGCTGATGGGAAGAGCTACCTTCTTTAAGATGGGGACATCCAAAATATCATCCCCCACATATGCAATTTCTTCATCCTTAAGGTTTAAATTCCTTTTGAGTTCATCATATGCTTTTATCTTGTTGGTTTCTCCCAAATAGAGATGCTTGATTTTAAGGTCCGAAGCTCGATATTCTGTAGCTTTTGATCTTCTCCCTGAAATCAGGGCAATTTCTAAGCCTGCCCTCAAGGCCAGGGCGATTCCCATACCATCTGACACATTAAATCTTTTAGTCTCTTTGCCATCATCATCTATATACAAAGTATTGTCCGTGAGCACGCCGTCCACATCCAAGATAAGCAATTTGATCTTGGCCGCAATCCTTTTTACCTGATTTGACCTCTTCTGCATTCTAATTTAATATGAACGTATTTACTTTTGATACAAGCTACCCCCTCTTCCTATACCTCTCCCCTGTGGGGAGAGGGAAGGGTGAGGGGCAATCATTTCAATCCGGAGTAGCAGACCTTGGTCTGCGTTTATGATTGACGCGAGACAAGTCTCGCTACTCCAATTTTTTCTTTCACCACTTTGTCAATCTCTATCACCTGAACCAACAACTCCTCCAATTTCTCCAAGGGCAACATGTTATCCTTATCGCATAAAGCATTTTCAACATCAGGATGGGTCTCGATGAAGAGAACATCACAGCCACAAGCCACGGCGGCGCGCGCCAAAGGGAAAATAAACTGCGGTTGTCCGCCCGAAAATCCGCCGTCCGATCCCGGCAATTGCAAGCTATGGGTGGCGTCGAAAACCACCGGATAACCTAAATTTCTCATGATCACCAAAGACCTCATATCCACCACCAGATTGTGATAACCAAAAAAAGTGCCCCGCTCGGTGAGAAGAATATTATGATTTCCCACAGACTCTATCTTTTTCGCTATCGACCCCATATCTTCCGGTGCCATGAACTGTCCCTTTTTGAGATTAACAGCTTTACCGGTCTTTGCTGCGGCCAAAACCAAATCCGTCTGCCGACACAAGAAAGCTGGAATTTGAAGAACATCCGCTACCTCTGAGACCGGCTCGGCTTCATCTGAATTATGAATGTCAGTCAATATTAGAACCTCAAATTCTTTTTTAGCCTTTTCCAAAATCCTTAAACCTTCACTCATTCCTGGTCCGGAATATGATTCGGCACTTAGCCTATTCGCTTTTGAATACGAGCTTTTGAAGATAAAAGGAATTTTAAGCTTGCTGGTGATCTCTTTAATCTTTTCGCAAGTATGCAAAACGATCTTTTCCGATTCGATCACGCAAGGACCAGCAATCAAAACCAAACGACTGCCTTTTTCAATTTGGATATTACCGATTTTCACTGATTCTGTCATTTTTTCTCAAATTGATTAACTACTTTTTAATCCCCCTTCTATTCCCCCTTTATGAAAGGGGGGATTCAGGGGGGATTATTCTCTCACCCCTATTATCGAATATGCTTTGGACGGACAATACATGGTTCGGCAAGCTCACCGCAAGTCCGCTTAATCCGTTCCATCCGTTCACGGTGAATCCGTTCAGGATGAATCCGTTGACCCATCTGCTTCATCTGTTGGGAATCTTCCCCGAATACTCCAATTGTTGTCTCATAAAATCCTGAGGATACGAAATTTCGACGTCGGTTATGTTACCATCTTTATCTTTGACCAAACTTAAGTTCGGCATCACCAGAGCGTAATGATCGGGCAAATCGATGACCTCAGCTCTTTTTATCACTTGATCTCTCCATTCGGGATTGATCTTTATTCCGTATTTCTCCACCAATTTTTTAGCCTCTTGGTAATCACCTTCCGCCTTTATCCTCATGATCAAAGATAAAAGCTCACCTACCCCTTTTCTCATCTCATTTATGTCCTTAACCACCAGATATACTTTTCCATCTTTTTGCACTGTCTCAATGGCTTTAGTTCTATCCCGTAGATATGATACGATCATATGTCGTCCACGGGCATGATCTTTTTCCAGCCGATCACCTTCCTTAACCGCTCTCAATCTCACTAAGTCCATGCGGGCATAATAACGATATAATGCTTCTCCGCATTTTTTGTCTATTTTTGCGATTTGCATTAGTTTATCATCGAAGATATGCCATAGCGCCATAAGGTCAGCTTTTGCCTCCTCCAGAGTGGAATAATATTCCCTTAAATATTCTTTGGGGTCGGATTTGAGTTTTTCGCTTACCTTTCCCGATCCATGCCCTAAAATCTCATGGATGGCGGTGTGCAGAAGGTCTGCTTTCGCGCCGTAAAGTTCATCTAATTTAACCTCCTCTTCGGTGAGAGCGAATTCTTTGGTGGCTTTCCCCGCTTCCACTTTTCGTGTGACGTCGGTTACGTTGCTCAAGATAAGATTTTTACTTCCATATGCTTCTCTGATCTCCTGGGCATTGGGAAGATTAACTCCCAGCCAGGTAATGGGTCCTGCACCACCTATTCCTAACAACATATTTACTGCGTTTGCCACCGGAGGGTTTATTTTTTTCTTTTTATATTTTTCATCCCAGGGAGACTTGTCTTCAAAATATTGGGCAAAAATAGCTAAATCTTGCATCACCTGGTTAGTTTCTTTATCCACAAAGCTGATCGTTCCCTCATATTCGCCTTTTGCTCCACGGGCATCGTTATATGTCTCAATAAAACCGTTGATGGTCTCCACTGTGGGGTTGTCCTTGACCCAGCTGATATTGTATTTTTCGAAATCTTTGGGATCTCCTGTTTTGAAATACCGGATAAGATGCTTTAAAGCTTCTCCCTGGCCTTCCTTAGCATAAGGCAAGGCTTTTTCCAGATTATCTATCACCTGGTTCAATTGTTCTGCATATAAACCAGCAGGAATGGAATCTGTGCCGGCACGGTAAACCTGTTCTATTATCTTGCCATCTTTTTTTACCACCTTGGAATTAAGAGGATACTTTTCCTCAAAATTCTCTAAATCTTTTGAGCTTACCCCTTCATAATAATTATTAGCGCTGGCGGTTATGACGTCTTCCCCTTCTTTCGGAGATTTGTTTGCCAAAATAGGTTCAAACTCCGAATCGAAGATAGTTCTTTTGAGCCTATTTAGTTTTTCTACAAGTGCTTTTTCATCTTTGACTCCCCAAATAGCTCCATTAGATAATGCGATCTTGGAAGCTGTGAGAAGATCCTCGAAGCTAAACTCAGGGACAAATTTTCTACTATTGGTCCCATAGTTTCCATTAAAAGCCCAAAAGAGTTTAAGATAGGAGGTGATCTTCTCCAAAATTTTTTCACCTATTCCCTGGGGATGGCTTACGATCTCCTCCAGAAGATTTTTTATTTCAAGCCCATGTCGATGAACCTGATCATAGGTGATGTCCCGCCCCGCCAAAGCCGCACCAGAAAGATAATATGCCAATATCTTCTCATTTAAACCCAAATCTTCGAAGCCATCCGCATAAAGCTGGACTATGGCAACTTTGCCCACTTTTTCCAAAAGATATTTTCGTTCATTCATTCTCGTTTTTTCTCCGCAATTGATACATAATATAATAGAAAAAATGCACAAAAACAAAAGAATAATTTTCTGACCACTTTGGAGCACAGACGAAAGATGATTTCATAATCCCTTTTGCGGGGCTAAGAGCCCCGCCTACGCGGGGTATGGAGACACTTACCGCGTGGGTCGGGCTCCCAGCCCGACACGGTTGCGGGGATAGGATCCCCCGCCTACGCGGGTGAGGGTGCGAGTTAAGTTTCATTTCCCGATCTTAAGTAGCAGAGGATTTATTTCTTTGGTTCATTAAGAGGTTCGATTTGGAAAAGAAAAAACTCATTCCTTTTCCAAAATGATTTCCCTTAAGAATCTCACCGGGGGTGCACCGTGGGACAAAAGTTTTTGATTAAATTCCTTTTGGGAAAATCTATCTCCCATTTTCTCCTTATAATCTTTTTCTAAATCCAAAATCTCCTGAATTCCCACAAAATAGGTAGAAAGCTGAGTGGAGGTCAATAGTGCCCGAACCCATTTCCCTTCCGCCTCAGAGATTTCCTGAAATCCTCCCTCAGTCATCAATTTGATAGCTTCCTCTTTGGTCATATTGCCGGCATGGATTTTGGCATCTAAAATGGCGTTGATCACCGCTCTGAGATACATCTTAAGCTGTTGTAGCTCAAACCGCGGATCGAAATTCATATATCCCGCATTTACCATCATCCGCTCGGAATATATCGCCCATCCTTCGATGAAAGGACCATTGCCGAAAATGGAACTCACCAAGGAGGGGTATTGATTGGCATAAAACCCCTGCACGTAATGTCCGGGCATGGCTTCATGAATCGAAAGATCCCGAAGCATATAATTGTTGTATTCCCTTAAGTAAGATTCCACCTCCTCTTTGGTCCAGTCATCCGGAACAGGTGAAATTCGATAGAAGGATTTCTGGTTTTTATCTAAAGGTCCGGGAGCATCAAGACCTCCTATGGCCACACCCCGGGAAAACTCAGGCTCCCAATCCACCTCCAAAGGATTTATTCCAGCCAGATCAACCAAATCTTTCTCTTTTACAAAATCCACTAAATCTTTCATAATTTGACGACACATCGCTAAAAGCTCATCCTTTTGGGGATGATCTTTGGCGATCTCATCCAAAACCTCTTTGACGATCACAGATTCTAACTGTTCCCCACTCTCTTTATGTTTGTGAGTGGGAAATAGTTTATCATGCAGACTTTGAGCAATATCAAACATCCTCTTTCGAACCCTGGTAAATTCCTGCTCCGCTCTTTTCACGATCTCATCCGAAGACAAATCCGATTGAAGGGTATATTTTAGTTTCTCTTCGAAAAGTTCTTTCCCTAATCTGAAATCTCCCTTCGATCTAGGCAAAAGATCGTTTTCCAAAAATTTCTGATAATCCTCCAAAGCCGAAACGACTTTCTGGCTTTCGGCTATCAAGCTATCCTTCAAATCCGGGGCTTCCTCCAGCACTTTGGACAGCTCATTTTTAATTAGATCTATAGTCCCCTTATTTTGTCTTATAGCGGTGCTGGTATTTATTTCCGAAGGTTCTTTGAGGTTAGCTTTGGCTTGTTCCAAAAGGCGGGGAATCTGTTTTAGTCGAGAAAGGACGTTTTTTAACCTCTCGCTCCAGGGAGCAAAATCCCGCGTGATTAAAGAATTGATCGAGCCTCCTACCACGTAATTATACATAACCGGACTCTTCTCCCAAGACTTCAGTTCTTCATTTTGCAGAAGCTGACTGTAAATCTCATTTTCCAGAATTTTAAAATCCACCCGATTGGTATCATTAAGCTTGACAGTGTCGATAGTTCCCATCCTTTCTAAGAATTGTTTTAATCGGCTTTGTTCTGCCTGGATTGCCTCTGGCGAAAAATCATCCAAGAGCCCGTCATATTTATGTTCGCCGATATAAGTTGCCGAAACCGAAGATGCTTTAAAATATGCATCCAGAAACTCGTCCACCAAAGTTTTGAATTTTTTATCTTCTGTCCCTTTTCTGGCACAATTGGAAAAGGTCAACCAGACCAGGCAAGACAAGATCACTAAACTGCTAATCTTTCCAAACATTTTGAACCTCCTTTTATTTATTTCCCAACAGATTAAACAGATTTACGGATTTTTTATCTGTTTAATCTGTTCCATCTGTTGGGAATTTTCTACACCTCTCCCCTCCGGGGAGAGGATAAAGGTGAGGGGGAAATTAACTTTTGAAAAATGGTCTCCATTTTTCTTCTTCAGGTTTAGGGGTTAGCAAGCTTATTATAATTAAGCTCGACACGGATAGAATAAGTGCCGGATACACGGTGGGGATACTAAATGGCTTTTTTAAAAGCTCCCATCCTAAGGTGGTCACCATTCCAAAAGCAATAGAACAGACTCCACCCGCGGGGGTGGCTCTTTTCCAGAAGAAGGCGGCTAAAGTGGCAGGAGTGATTCCTACCCCATACATGGTATAAGCGTATAAAGCCATAGCCAAAACCGTGGTGAAAAATTTCACCTGGACAAAAGCGATAATCCCCAAAAGTATCACCACTATTCTTGAATAAAGCACCATTCTTTTTTGGGAGACATCCGGATTTAAAAATCTCTGATAAATGTCTCGCATGATATTTGTCGAAGGAACCAAAAGAAACGAATCTGCGGTGGAGACGATCACCGCCACGATGGCCATAAGCAAAATAATCCCGATAGCAGGTGATAATCCATGCCGGACTGAATGAAGAATCACGCTCTCCGGATTTATATCCAAAAATATACTACTTCCGACAATAGCAAAAATCACGATCAAAGTTTCGACGAAGATTGTGCTCGCAATCCAGCCGATAACCGAAACTCTGGCGGCCTTTTCATCTCTGGCAGAGAAAAATCTTTGATACATGTTGGATTCACCTAATAAAAGAAGCATGGTGGGGAGGGAATAGCTTAAAGCCTCCCAGATGGTCATGGTACCCAA
>JALHUP010000403.1 GCA_022866585.1 Candidatus Zixiibacteriota bacterium
TTATCCTCCTCGTCCTGAAAGACTGTCTGCAGTTCGCTGATCCTGGATTCGGTTCGGGAAAATGCCACTTCAAATCCTTCCAAAAGCTCTTTAGTCTTTTGAATCTGACTCCTCAACTCGGGAATTTCCTCTTCCCAATTTTTTTCTTGGCTTCTGGCTTCGGAGATGGACTGGATAAGCTGATTCAACTGCAGGTTGATTTTTTGAAGTTCTCGCTCCATCATCACTCCCAAAGCCTCAACCGCCTCCCCCACCTCTTCTATGTCCTTCTTGTCTATTTGCATTTTGATCTTTCTAATAAGTCTGACCGCAGAGCCATAAAGGCTCTGCTACGCGATCTTAATTTCCCCCCTCACCCTACCTCTCCTACGGATTTCGCTTCGCTCAATCTCCCCCAAGGGGAGAGGAACAAGAAAAGTGAGCTTCGTAATTAAGGAACATGGTAATGGACGAGGCGTCCATTACCAACAATAATGGTAAGAAATTGACTTCACGTTCCTTCGGTCGTTTTCTTTGTGGTTCGACTTCGCTCACTACCCTGGGCTTGTTGAAGGGAAGACCATTTTATAATTGATTTCGTCTCTCTAAACCTGGTAAGACTGGTGGGAGCGCCCAAGACCACTGCGGCAATCCTGGTGCCATCCTCATTTTCCACCAAAGTCGCCAGACACCACCCGGAAGGACCATTATACCCGGTCTTGCCACCCTTGACATTTAAAGAACTTGTCCCATTGGATCCATCCTGGAAAAGTAGGCTGTTGGTATTCGTAATCTGGTGTCTTCTTATCTTTTTTTTATAAAGAGAAGTGAAAGCATAAGTCTTTTTGGTGGTAATGGAGGCGATTTTTTTGTCCCTCAGAGCAAAAGCCAAAAGCCTGGCACAATCCAGAGCCGTGGATTGATTGTTCTCGTCCAGCCCGGTCGGTTCATAAAAAAGAGTATTCTCCAACCCGATCTCTTTTGCCCTTTGGTTCATTCGATCTATGAAGTCATCATAGGGAAGCCCGGAGACTCTGACCAAGGTTTTGGTGGCAAGATTATTGGAGGACATCAAACTGGCATGCAGAAGATCGTTCAAGGTGAGGGTTTCTCCTACCCTCAAACGAGACCTTCCCGAAGATTCGGCATCACACGAGAAAATGGTAGCGGTATCATCTAACTTGGGATTTTGTTCCAGAAAGACCAAAGCGGTCATAAGCTTGGTCAGACTGGCGATAGGAGTTGGCTCTTCCATATTCTTTTCAAAAAGTATCTCCCCTTTTTCTATGTCCACCACCACCGCGGCTTTGGATACTATGCGGTGCAATTTGTTTTCCAAAGCCTTTTGGGTTAAATGGAAAGCTTTTAACGGAATAGCCTCTTCACCTTTGACCTTTGTCTCTCTTGTATTCCGAACATCGTTAAGGGTGATGAACAGCTCACCCCATGGAACCTCTGATATTAAAAACAAAACTATAAAGGCAATCAAAAATTGGAAGAATCTTCTCGCCAAATTTTCCTCCTTTTTCTTTGTCCTAATTTAATCTTCGATTTGTTAAGCTCCATTTTATTTCTCCCCTCACCCAGGGAGAGACTTTCCTTTTAATCATATCGGCTGAAATATCTACATTTTTTTGAATAATCGCAACAGTTTTTTTAGTTCTCTTTAAGTTTTTTGTTTTTTATCACCTGAAATCTAATCTTTCCACATTTGGGACAAAGCCATTTTCGCTGTTTGTGAAATGGTCTTTTTGACTCTTTCATTCTGGTTTTACATCTGGGGCAATACATTGGTTCCAAGTAGGTTTGGGTGAACCTGAAGGTTCACCCTTACATATGGACAAGGGTTGGGATGTAGGGATGGAGCTAAAGCTCCACCCAAATTCAGATTCCCTCCTTAGTAGTTCTCAGCCCATATGGGCGTAAAATACAACCTGACTAAAGTCAGTTAGAACTACCTCCACCCCTTATGAGGCAAGCCGTGAAGGCTTGCCTACGCGAAGGGGGATTATTGAGGCTTCTTTAGAAAATCCATTGCTTTGACCAGCTTTTTACATCCAAATCTTATGGGGTCGGTAGTGGGGAGACCCGTTTCCTCCTCAGTTTTTTTAATTTTTTCCTTTGCCTCATCTTCTCTTAATTCTTGAGTGTTTAAAGATATTCCAATCACCTTGCAAGGTTTCACTTGTTTGGCGACCTGTTCATGAAGTTTTATCAATTCAGGCAAAGGAGGAATGGATATGTTATAATTCTTTATTTTCTTTCTTCCTGGGAAATGGCAAAGGATCATAGCATCGGGCAAAGAGCCATGAATCAAAGCCAAAGAGACTCCGGAATAGCCCGGATGAATAATAGTCCCCTGGCCTTCTACTGATAATAGATCGTAGGATTTTGATTTCTCTATGACGAACTCCTCCAGAGCGCCGGACATGAAGTCTCCAATAATTGAATCAATGGGAATTCCACTATTTGCAATCACTATCCCGCTCTGACCTGTCGCCACAAAAAACGGATTCCATCCCCAATTCTTTGCTTCTTTTGCCATTTCAATGGCAGTGATCATTTTTCCCACCTTGCAGTCTGTGCCTACGGTTAAAACAACTTTTGCCTTAATCAACTCAGGATCTCCTATGGCGACCTTATTGAATCTTTTCGATTCCCGCAGATCCCAAATCTTCGCCCCTTTGAGAAGGGCGATCATAGAAAGCTCCGAATCTTCATTTAGCATGTCGTGAAGTCCGCTGATCACATCCATTCCATTTTCTAAAGCCTGTTTTACCTGATTTCTCCATTCTGTGGGGAGCTTTCCTCCTCGGGGAGCTATTCCGATCAAAAGGGCATTAGGACCGTATTTTAAGGATGCCTCCAAATCTTCGACTATTGGAATGCCTCCTCCAAATCCTAAAATCTCTTGGGCGGACTTTCCGGCTTTGGTTGAATCTATGACCGCTACCACCTCTTCAGGTCTATACATGATCAGACCTGAGGCGGTCTTAGCCTCCAA
>JALHUP010000404.1 GCA_022866585.1 Candidatus Zixiibacteriota bacterium
GATGGATTCAACATTTATCGGGATGGGCAGGTGACAGGATCAGTCGGTGCAAATGTTACCACCTTCACCCAAACTGGACTTAATCCGGGACAAACCTATTCTTATTATGTAAAAGCCAATAAGCAAGGTTGCGAGTCAGGTGCCTCTAACACAGTTAACCAAACCCCTGGTCCCTTCACACCGGCTGCTCCCACCAATCTTCAAGTGGTCAATATTGGGGATTGTGGATTTCGAGCCACCTGGAATGATAATTCGAATAATGAGGATGGCTTCGCATTATATAATGGGGAATATTGGCATGCGACTTTACCTGCCAACACAGAAAGTTTTGAAGGAAACTGGTACCCGGAGACAGAATGGGTACGGCAAAGTGATTTTTACGTATATGCAAATGACGGAAGTTGCAAAGCCTACTCCAATCATGTGGTGATGGATCCACCCGGGGGAGTAATCGCCGCTCCCAGCAACTGTGAACTGCATGGTCCCCCATGTGATCTCACTGCTACTTGGCAGAATAATGACAACAATGTTTTTTGCCAAGTCAGACATTATTACACTGGCTGTGACATACCCCCGTGGCCTTGCATGAATTGGTGGTATCAGTTTGATTTCTTTGCCTCTTGCGGTGGAACCTCAATTCCTCATCCATCCGGTTGTGGATGTGCTTGTGTGAAGGTTCGTGGAGGAAAATGGGTGAACTGCGGCGGGGGATATGTTAGGAAATGGTCGAATTATTCCAATTCATCTTGCCTATCCACCATCATCTGCAATGAACCGCCTAATGGCTGTCCTTACCTATTTGTCTACAACGAGGAAGATGAAAAATTTTTAGGTGAGAATACGATCTTAGCTCCGGTGGAAATGGCAAAAGATCGGACACTGGATGTTGATGATTATTGTCTTCTCAAACAGTCGGTGACGCCCATAGACAATATGTATAAACTAAAGATCGGTGAATTTGAACAGGAGCATTCCTTCTTCGATCAAGTAGAACTTTGGGCAATAGACCATGAGTTTGGCTCAAAAGTAGCGGTAACCAGAGATGGTAAACTATTCGTTTATAATCCAACAAACTTCCTGGAGCCAATTTCTTGCTACGACGAGAAAGGAGCAAACCAGGACTCCCTCCTCCAATTAGATCCCGAGGATCGAGCTTTGCTGGCTGGATCGGGTTCTCTGGTCTTAGACTTCGGACAAGCTCCCCAAGATTCCACCCCCCAAATTCTATTGCTACCTTGCTGTGGCAATGGCAACGGAAATAGTAAGGTCTTCGCCAAAGTTGTGGACGGTCAAGTTACGCCACAAGTTGGTTTGTTGGTAGAGGTGGAGAAAGATGGCTTTTGGCAGGAGATTGACTCAATCCCACCAAGATTGGCTCAGGGAGAATTTTGTATAGATCTCTCAAATGTTACAAAGACAAATCAGGAGCTCAAGATAAAGTTAAGTTGGGACGAAAGGGGTTACAGCTTTTCCAAACTTAGTTGTTTTCAAGCGAAGCAGTTGGATCAACCAAAACCGCTCGGTTTGATCAGTGCGTCCCATTCTAAGTTGGGGGATGTGGCCCAAAAGCTCACCTTTGATGATAATGATTATGTCGAACTCCTGCCCGGTGAAGAAATTGACTTGAGTTTTTCCCATTTGTCTATAGAACCTGGAAAGGTTAGAGATTTCGTATTTAAGTCTAACGGATACTATATAACAGATAATCTGGCAAAGGCGACAACTACCCCAAGTTCCCAGGAGCTTCAGCAAAATTATCCTAATCCTTTTAATCCTCAAACTCAGATCGAGTTCAGCTTGGCGAAGCCTTCGAAAGTCAGTCTTGTGATTTATAATCTATTAGGACAAACAGTGATCACCTTACTGGATAAAACGTTGCCACCTGGGAAACATGTGATTAATTGGAATGGCGGGGATGAATCCGGACAAAAAGTCGCAAGTGGCATCTACTTCTATCGTCTCCAAGCAGGTGAATATAATGAAATAAGAAAGATGGTAATAGTAAAGTAAGTCAGACCATTTTATTATGAATATGCCCCGGCCTTTTCCCGCCTCCGGCGGGATCTCCGAGAAGGCTGGGGCATTTTTTATCTCTTTCATGCTTTTAAATGTAATTGGTTTTACCTTCTTCTTCTAAAATTCTGCCTCGGCTTTTTCTTCTATTCCCTGCAATAGTTTTCTCCATTCTGGATCTTGCTTCATTTTCTCGCGATCAATATAGGTGGAAAGCTCTTCGAATTTTTTGAAACTTTTCTTGGCAGAGGATTTTTCCCCTTTGGCAAAATAAACTAAAGCCAAGCCGGAATAAACCTGGGGGCTTTCGGGATTAAGTTTTTTGGCTTTCTTATAATTTTCAAGAGAGGCTTCATAATTTCCCGACTTATAGTATGCCTCTCCCAAATGTAGATAACCTAACAAAAATTTCTTATCCAATTCGATTGTTTTTTCAAGGTCTTGAATGCTTTTTTCGTATTGGCCGAGTTGGAGATAGCAAACCCCCCGATTATCTAAAGATCCTAAATCCCGATCATTGAGCGTAAGCAGATGGGTATAGCAAGTGATAGCTTGATTGTAATTTTTTTCGATAGCATAATATTCTGCCGCTTTATTTAAATCTTGGACAGCTTTGGCTCGATCGTTAAGTTGATTGTAAACCAGCCCTCTACCCAAGAGTGCCTCAGAGGATTTTGGATTTAAAGTCAAAGCTTGAGTATAAGAGTTAACTGCGGAGGCGAAGTCGTGTGAATTCATCTGACTTTGTGCAAGTGCTAACCAATCCTCTGGGGTTTGAGGAGTAACCGCCTCTGCTTCTGACAGATTTATCTTTAAATTTAGGGTCTTTCCATGTTTGACCTCGATATTCTGGGTCCAGTCTTGGTATCCTTCTTTGGTGATCCTGAGGCTATGCTTCCCCATAGATATATTCTTGTAGGCTTTGTTTCCTGTTCCCAGCATCCGATCATCCACCATCACCACCGGCTCTGAGACATTGGACTCTATGTTTATGGCTCCATACCGCCCTTCTGCTTCAGCTCCTTCAGAAGCTACATTTTCAGGAGCAGGTCTTTCGCTGGGGATAGTCTCCTCAGAAGATTTATCTGGGAGTTCGGTGAGATATTTGGGAGAAAGCAATATATTTATGGTGGTGGCCTGGTTTTTGGTGATGGTGACATTATCCTTGACCGTCTGGTATCCCTTCAAATCGGTCTGTAAAGTATAGGAGCCCGAAGGGACCAAATCGAACATGAAAAAGCCTAACTGGTTTGACCTAACCTTTTTTCCCATTTCTTTGATCTGGATTTCCGCATTGGATAAAGACAACTTGCTTTTTTCGTCGAGGACAATCCCAATGAGCCGACCTGCGCTTTTCCCTTTCAGAAGTAGAGAGGAGACAAGCACGACACTTACCAACAATATAAGGAACAATAGGTATAGGGGCTTTCTCTTCCTTTGTCTGGGTTTCAGTATGAATTCTTTCTCCCCTACCTTGACCTGATCTCCTGGGTGAAGCTTTATCCCACCGGTCATTCTAATGATATTTCCAGCTAAATACGCCACCCCTTTGCTCATAATCACTTGCTCTGGAACTGGTTTAAAACTGCGGGGTTTGGTCTTTTTAGGAACTTGCCCCCCCTTAGCCTTTCTTTTCCCACCCAGATCAACTTTACCTGATTTTTCTGCCTTGGTCTTTTGGGGACGGAGTTTTCTTTCTTTAGGCGCAATGGTTTTTGATTTCTCCTGGGGTAAAGGCTCTTCGATAGGTCGTGTTTCCGTCTCAAAAATCGCTTCCGTGGGACTCTGAATAGAGATGGCAGCTTCTTCTATCTCTGGTTCAGTTTTTCCTGTATCCTGGACTGAGTCTGTTCCTTCGGGTGCATAGGAGAGATCGATTTCGCTTTTTTTCAAAGGATCCTCTTTCTCTATAAGCTCTTTTTCGGACGGCGTTTTTGAAACCTCTCTCAAGACACGGAATTCGTGCTGATTGTCGGCATCAACAGTAGTCGTGCCAACTTTTGAATTTTTTCCCCCAGCCTCTTTTGGGGAATCCTTCGAAGGATCGGAATCATCCTTCTGCCTTTTGGAAATATCCGGATAGTGTGTGCTCACAAATACCCCCTTGAAAAAAGTAAAAAGAAAATGTTTTCTTATCTTAAGCGGAATTTCTATTTTTTTATCGACAAGAAATCAGATGGTCTTTACTAATCAATATACTTGTATTTTAACCATGAACCGTGAACCATGAACCATTTTGTGCTTGCCAAGTTGGGTCTTTTTGAGTATAGTCTGGCTGGAATGAATGTTGCAAATGTGTGTGCATTCGTAAGAATTTCGATTTAAGGAGTTTTTTATGAAGGTGAAAGTAAAGAGAGGAAGGATCGATCAAACTGGGGATCAAGCCATCACTTTGGCCCATTTTGAAGATCAAAGGAAACTTACCGGCATGGTCAAAGCCATAGATGAACGACTTTCTGGAATGATCAGCCATTTGTTAAAAAACAAAGACTTTGTGGGCAGATTAAATCAAACAGCGATTATTTATCCACAAAGTAAACCGCCAAATCCAAGGATCATTTTGGTGGGTCTGGGCAAAAGTGCAGAATTTGATTGGAATGGACAAAGAGGCGCCTGCCTGGAAAAGCTTCGTCAGGCTTTTGCCTCTGCCTGTCGAAGGGCAAAAGAGCTGAGGATCAAAAGCTTCTCCACCATGGTATTCCCAGCTGACCTAAAAGGAATGGATCTCGCCAAAGTCTCACAAGCAATGGCGGAGGGGATACTCCTTTCTAATTATCAGATGGATCAATATAAGACCACAAAGGAAGAAGAGAGTTTAGAAAGCTTCACCATAGTGGAGGAGGATAGAGAAAAAATTGAAGCCATTGAAAAGGGGGCAGCTTTAGGGGAGGTTTTTGCGGAAGCTACCAATTTCGCTCGTGGTTTAGCCAACCAGCCCAGCAACATTTTAACCCCCGCTCGTCTCTCTTTGGAGGCGAAAAAACTTGCCAAAGAAGACAACTTGCGATGCGAAATTCTTTCTTTGCCTCAAATCAAAAGACTGAAGATGAATTCATTCTTAGCGGTAGCATCAGGAAGTAAGGAACCCCCAAAGCTAATTATCTTGGAATATCGCCCTGATGAGCGTCTGGCAAAGAAGAAAAAATATGATACCTTGGTTTTGGTGGGAAAAGGGATCACCTTTGATGCCGGAGGGCTATCTTTAAAGACCACCGAAGAGATGCTGGAGATGAAGGGGGATATGACCGGAGGAGCGGTGGTAATGTCCACCATAGCCGGTTCAGCCAAATTGAAGCTTCCCTTGAACCTGATCGGGATAATCCCTGCCGCTGAGAACCTCCCTTCTGGTTCAGCGTTGAAGATCGGAGATATTATCACTTCATATTCCGGAAAGACCATAGAAATTTTGAACACCGATGCGGAGGGTCGCCTGATTTTAGCAGACGCTTTATCTTACGCTAAAGTTTTTAAGCCTGACGCCATTTTGGATATAGCTACTTTAACTTCAGCCATCAAGATCGCTTTGGGAACTGTATGCGCAGGGGTATTTGGAAACCATGAAAAGCTAAAGAGCAAGATGATCCAGGCTGGACAAAAAACAGGAGAGAGAGTTTGGGAGCTTCCTTTATGGGATGATTATCAGGAATTTATTAAAAGTGATTTGGCGGATATTAAAAATGTGGGAGGAAAACCCGGGGCGGCTATCATCGCCGCTCGTTTTTTGCAAAATTTTGTAGGAAATTATCCCTGGGTGCATGTAGACATAGCCGGAGTCGATTTTTCGGAAAAAGAAAGACCTTATATCCCCAAAGGTGCCATCGGATTTGGAGCCAGGCTCCTTTTACAATTTTTAAGAGACTGGGATGGGGTTTGAAACAAAAGGTGATAGGTTTCAGGTGTAAGGTGTTAGGTGGTTGCAAGTTCTTATTAGCTAAAGAGGGTGAGGGAAGAATGCCGTCTTCTTGAGTTTGTGAAAAAAATAACAAAGCTCCGATTATTTTCATTGACATAATTTAAAGATTATGTTATTATATTCACAAAAAGAACAAGATTAGTCCTGTTTTTTCAAAGGTTATTTTATGGAGCTTACCAAAGCTGGTGATTATGGGGTTTTTGGGGTGATATATTTAGCCAAGCAACCCCGGGGGAAGATAGTCTCTTTGTCCGAGGTTTCTAAAGCGGAAAATATCCCGGAAAAGTTTTTAGCCAAGATTTTCCAGAGTCTGACCAGATCCGGTTTGCTCAGGTCTCATCGCGGCGCCGGAGGAGGATTTTCCTTAGCCCGGCCAGCTAATAAGATAACGGTGAAAGAGCTTTTAGAAAGCATCCAGGGACCTATTTACTTTACCAAATGCCTGAGTAATTTGTATGATTGTGACAGAAAAGAGATCTGCAAGTTAAGAAGTCTCTGGAAAAAAGCTCAAGATTATAGCATGAAGATTCTGACCCAAAAAACTTTGGCTGATCTGATTAAATAAAGCCAAAGTTGCCCACAAAGGCTCTGGATTCCAACGAGTGTAGATTAAAAATGATATAAAAAGAGTTTCTTGTTCCCCCTTTGATCTCAAGAAGGAGAAAGATAAAGTGAAAGAAAGAATATCATTGAGAGATTTAGATTTGAACTTAGGAAAGAGGACCAGGCTGTATCGGCTTTTATACAGATACGGTCCTGCTAATGGAAGGCTTTTGTTTTTGCCCATAGATCAAGGTTTGGAGCATGGTCCCGTTGATTTTTTTGACAATCCGGATTCGGTCGATCCTCTATTTCAATTGAAGCTTGCCAAGGAGGGTGGCTATTCTGGAATTGTCTTTCATATCGGATTAGCCCAAAAGTATCTAAAACATTTCGCCGGAGAGGTCCCTTTGATCTTGAAATTAAATGGCAAGACTAATATTCCTTCCGATAAATATGCCTTTTCCCCCCAAACAGCCTCAGTTGAGGATGCGGTCAGGTTAGGGGCGGATGCAGTGGGATACACTTTATATGTTGGATCACCAGCTCAAGGGGAGGACATAAGACAATTCTTTAAAATAAGAGAGGATTGTGATAAATTTGGCATGCCTTTGATCATGTGGGCTTATCCGCGGGGCGAAGCCATAGAGGCTAAAGGGGGAAAAGATAGTCTATATGCGGTCGATTATGCGGCTCGGGTAGCCTGCGAATTAGGGGCAGATTTAGTCAAACTTAACCTCCCGGAATATGATGAACAAAAAGCCAAGGACTTGCCCAAGCCTTATGATCAGATGAAGTTCACCGCACAAGAAGGCTTGGAGAAAGTGGTAAAGTCTGCAGGCAGGACTTTGGTTTTAATTTCAGGCGGAAGCAAGATTTCAGATGAGGATCTTTTGGATAAGGTTAAAGCCTCTATGGAGGCGGGAGTAACTGGACTCATCTTCGGTCGTAACATGTGGCAGAGAAAATTCGAAGATGCCATGAAATTAACCGAGAAGATCAAAAGAATAATGTCAGAGTATAGCATTTAAAATTCGTTGTTGTTGCGACTGTTGTTGCGGGGTACCTTACCCCGCAACATGCGTATGCATTCATACGAATTTCTGGTTCGGGGTGAGGGCACCCCGAACCAACGGGCGGAGTTAACGGAAAAGATTAAGGGAATAATGTCGGAATATAGTATCTAAAGTATCAGTTTGGATTTCACGGGAAAATTCGAAATTTAAAATTCAAAGTTCAAAATTCAAGATCATGCTCATAACCTTCGATTACTAAAATTATCTCCCATTCGGTATCTTCCAATTTTGAATTTTGCATTGAAATTTTTCATTTTGCATTTTTAATTTTTATTTTATCAAAACATGCCAATAAAATCAGATAAATGGATCAAACGGATGGCAAAAGAGCATCAGATGATTGTGCCATTCTCCGAAAGGCAAATAAAGAAAGGGGTCATCTCCTATGGGCTTTCTTCTTATGGCTATGATATCAGAATAGCAGATGAATTTAAGGTCTTCACTAATGTAAATACCACCATCGTAGATCCCAAAAACTTCGACCAGAGATCGTTAATAGGTGTGAAAGGGAAATTTTGTTTGATCCCGCCCAATTCATTTGTTCTGGCTCGGACTGTGGAATATTTCAGAATTCCCCGGAATATTTTGACCATCTGCTTGGGAAAATCAACTTATGCCCGGTGCGGGATCATCGTAAACGTAACGCCCTTTGAGCCGGAATGGGAGGGTTACGCCACGTTGGAGATTTCCAATACCACTCCGCTTCCCGCCAAAATCTATGCTAACGAGGGGATTGCCCAGATAATTTTTTTGGAGGCAGATGAGATTTGCGAGGTTTCATACAAGGATAAGAAAGGCAAATATCAAGCCCAGAAGAAAATCACTTTGCCGAAATTGTAGCGGACAATATTCCCTCTCCCCTTGGGGGAGAGGGTGAGGGGGGAACCAAAGAATTTTAAAACTAAAACCAAAATTATGCGTAGATTATGTAAGTTGTGAATTTTTTCACAAACTTTTGGCCACTTTTTAAACCGAGCGGTCAGATTTTATTGTCGGGTATCCCCCTACGGGGAAACCCGACCTGCATCTTTTTTGGAATAAAGGAGGATTATGCTAAAAGAAATTAGGATACATGGCCGGGGAGGTCAGGGAGTGGTGACTGCGGCAGAGCTTCTCGCCTGTGCCGCCTTTGAAGATGGAAAATATGCCCAGGCATTCCCTTTCTTCGGCAGTGAGCGCATGGGGGCACCGGTGCAATCTTTCGTGCGCGTTGCTGATCACAAAGTTACAAGTAGAAGTCAGATTTATGAGCCGGATTATCTGATCATCCAAGACAACACCCTCATCGGTGCCATCAATGTTCTTAGCGGACTTAAACCTGATGGTATGGTTTTGGTGGATACCGAGAAGTCGCCAGAGGAGTTAGGGCTTAAAACCACGGCCGAGGTTAGAACAATTCCCGCCACCAAGATTGCTTTGGAGATCATTGGAAGGGCGGTTCAGAACACCACTTTGATGGGAGCCTTCTCCGGAATAACCGGCTTAATCTCGGTTGAAGCGATAATTAAAAGCGTGAAGGAGAGGTTCCCGGGTGAGGTGGGGGAGAAAAATGCTTTGGCTATAAAAAAAGCCTACGACATGATGAAAGGAGGAAAACGTGCCTAAGCCGGAAGGTATAGTGGCAAAGCCTGGTTCGAGTAAAGAATATAAAACCGGAAGCTGGAGAGTGAAAAAACCGGTATTTAAGCATGATAAATGCAACGATTGTCGCATATGTGTGATGGTCTGTCCGGATGGCGTTATCTTTGGAGAGGATAAAAAATACTGGGCGGATATGGATTTCTGCA
>JALHUP010000405.1 GCA_022866585.1 Candidatus Zixiibacteriota bacterium
AAACTATCCTTTTAAATTATCTCCCCTTCGAAGGTATCCATGATGGTTTTTATCAAAGGGTCTTTTTTTGCCGCCTCGCTTAAGTTGAGTTGATCTTTATGATATGTTGAATTGTTCTGTCCGCCTAAAGAAGTGGTCTTCTCTGGATTCAACTCGAATTTCAATTTGAAAGATTGACTATAAATCTCTTCTAAGGCTTTCTGGATGAGACTCAGGTTCTCCTTTCTTTCTGCCTGTTTTTTGTGAAAAGCTCCGCCATTATGAAATTCTATGGTTATGATGTCATCTTCCCAAGAGACGATCTCTCCATCCTTTATCAGGCTCCAAAGAGATAATTTGGTTTTCTTTATTTTCCCCAAAACCTCATTCCACCGATCCTTTAAGCCTTGTAAGGAAATCTTTTCTTTTTCCGCAGGCTCCAAAGGGGCGTTTAGCTTTGTCCTTCCTTCATCATCAGATGCGTTGGAAACGAATCCTCTTTTTTCCTTCGGCGTAGCAGAATCCTCTGGGGGCAAGGATTTGTGGGAGGAGTTTTGGGATTCCGAATCTATAGAAGAATTGCTGAGGTTTAAGTCCTCCCTTTGACATGCTTGTAATTGCTCCAGTTTATTTAAAACGTCTTCCAAGCTAACCGTGGATTCCATCTTCAAAAGCTTCATCAAAGCCAGCTCCAGAAAGATACGGGGATCGGTGGCTCTTTTTAAAGAGAGATTCAAATCCGCCACAACCTTGATCATCCTCAGGATATCCGTCTCCGAAAAGTCTTTTGCTTTTTCTTTATATCTATCAATGTAGGTATCAGAGAGATCAAAAAGGATCTTTGAATCATGGCTAACCTTTGACACTAAAAGGTCCCTGAAATGCTGAAGCAGACTGTTGACGAATTCAGGGAGATCGATGCCGGAATCGATCAATTGGTTTAAAATAGAAAGCCCCCGGGAGGCGTCTTTTTGTGAGATGGCATCAGTTATCTCAAATAGTTTTTCTTGATCGACCAAGCCCAAAGTTTGAGCCACCAATTCTTTGGTCACCCTTCTTGGTGAGGAAGGCATTTCAGCTTCTCCTCCAAAGGCGGTCACCTGATCCAAAAGGGATAAAATGTCCCTTAAACTGCCGTCCGCTCGCCGGGCTAAAATGTAAGAGGCGTCTTGATCTATTTCCAATTTTTCCTTCTGGGCTATGGTTTGGATGGTTTTGACCAAATCATTGGTAGGAATTCTTCTAAAGTCAAACCTTTGACATCGGGACAAAACCGTCTGAGGAATTTGGTGAGGCTCGGTGGTGGCGAAGATAAAGATGGCATGAGCCGGCGGCTCCTCTAAAGTTTTCAAAAGGGCGTTGAAAGCCGAGTCCGACAACATGTGCACCTCATCTATGATGTAGATCTTGTATTTTCCCTTGATAGGAACGTATCTGATGTTTTCCCTTAAAGCTCTTACATCATCCACGCTGTTATTGGAAGCTCCGTCTATCTCCACCACGTCCAGACTGCGACCGATGGCGATTTCATTACAAGCATCACACTGATTGCAAGGCTCTGGGGTAGGACCGTCTTTACAATTTAAGGCTTTAGCCAAAATTCTTGCTACGGTGGTCTTGCCGGTCCCTTTGGGACCCGCGAAAAGGTAGGCATGGGATATACGATTGGCTTTGATGGCGTTGACTAAAGTGATGGTAACATGAGATTGTCCCACCACCTCCTCAAACCTTTGAGGTCTATATTTTCTTGCCATGACCAGGTAAGTCATCTTTTATCTTTCCTCTATTAAATCCTGATCTAATACTAATGCACTAATTCAATAAAATGCGTCCCGATACATCGGGACGAATCTCCCCTAACCCCTCTTTTTTAAAGAGGGGAAAAATCGGTCTCCTCCTTTGAAAAAGGGGGACTAAGGGGGATTTTAGAATTAATTGTATATTGCTCTAACATGTAACGAAATTAATACGTTTACGATAGTTCCTGCATATTATTCGCATAAACCTAAATTCAAAAACTATTGAAAATTTTTTATTTGCCCGTCCGAGAAAAACCATGAACTACGAGCCAATAACCAGTTCCGCTGAAAGCGGGACTTCCGTGCACCCACCCTCGATTCCTGTTTTCTGGCAGATCTCAGGCAGCCGACTCCAACCAGGTTCTCCTGCGGCACACTCAAGGATTCGCTTGCCGTTGTTACCTTCCGGTCCTGGCGGGGTTGGGCGAGATTGGGTTGCGCAGGACCTGATCTTCAACATCACACACCTGATCTCCCACCAGAAAATAAAAGAACCTCAGGTGGGAATTCGACCCCGGTATAGCGGATTCCGGGTTACAGGGCACCGCTAACTCCCCGTCTAGCACGGAAAAAATTCCGCCAAAGGCGGAATTGGTTCGTAGTTCATAGTTCGTGGTTCATAGTAAAACCTAATCTACTTCATCGAGTTAATTAATGCACTGATCGATTTTGCCAGCTTCTGGCAATTTTCATACATTTTCTTTTGTTCTTCTTCGGATATGTAGTCATTATCCAATGCTAAGAAGAGAATTGTAACGCATTCATATACCGAGCCTCTGGCTCTCCTGAGAAAATCTTTAAATTGTGTCTTAGTGAGACCGCTTCCTTCGGCGATATTCAATGGAATAGACGAAGCAGCTCTTCGGAACTGAGAAGTTAGACCAAAAAGCTCCTCTTTAGGAAATTTCTTAGTTATCCTGTATATCTGTTTTGAGAAATCCAATGCATCTTGGTAAACTCTTAATTTCTCAAAGTTAAATCTTTCTAAAGAACTCATAATCTTATGCTTTTTCTACGGAACATGAACCACGAACCTGTCCCGCCAGAGGGGGGAATTTCTGGAGCAGAGCGGGCTCGAACCGCCGACCCCTACCTTGCGAAGGTAGTGCTCTCCCAACTGAGCTACTGCCCCGGAAAATCAGTTCACAGTTCTTGGTTCATAGTTCATAGTAAAAACCAAAAACAAAATCATTATAATGATTTTGCTAAAGAAAGCAACATTTTTTTTGGTTTCTTCTCCATTTAATTGCCTGGAATTGGTGATAATAAAAAAATCTTGAGGAGCCAATGGAGTTGAGAGTCTAGAAAACTTTTCCCCCTTTGTCCCCCTCTCCATTTCATGGAGAGGGAGGTAGGGGGTGAGGTAAAAAAACAAAAGCCCCGCCAAAGGCGGGGCTTTTGAACTTCCCTAACCCTTTTATAGATTAGAAAGTTATTTCCATTGAACTGGCATCTACCTGCTCGGTGCGAGTAGAATCTTTGGGGGCGGACCACCTAAGAATAGATAACTGATCAGATACAAAACATCATCCGAATTCTCGTTACCATCCTTATTTACGTCGCCCAAGCACGGTGGATCAGGAGCAGGTCCATCTATGAAGATGTAGTTAAGCAAGAAGACCACGTCTACAACGTTTATCACACCATCGTCGTCAACGTCTCCTCTCTGAGACCACATAGTCAC
>JALHUP010000406.1 GCA_022866585.1 Candidatus Zixiibacteriota bacterium
AAAGAATAAGTGAAGCCCAATACTAAAAGAAAAGCCGAGGCCGAGAATATAGCTTGTGCCTTCTGGTGACCAATTCCACGAGGAAATGCTTCACCTGAAGTAAATGAATTGACATAATCACCCTCCCCTTTACCCCCTCTCATCAAGGGAGGGGGGAACCCGTCAAGTCTCCTCTCCTTTTGTGGAAGAGAGGATTTGAGAAGTCCCTTCTCCCCTTGGGGGAGAAGGTTAGGATGAGGGGGATGCGAACTTCTTTGTCGTTTTTGTATTAACTCCAAAATCTCAAAAAACGCAAAATAGAAAATCAAAAGAGAAAGTGCCGAAAAGAGAGCTGAGAGAAAATTGATCTTCCAAGCCAAAGTGAAAACAGGCAAAAACGAGAAAAACTTGCCCAGAAGGATATAAATCGGAAAACCGGGCCGATGGGGTAATCCCAAAACCGCAATATTGGCGATGAATTCGCCACAGTCCCACCAGAAGACGGTGGGGCATAAGGTGAAAATATATATCAGGAGAAAAAACGAAAATAAAAAAAGACCCCAAAATTTTTTAGAAAAGAAAAATTGCTTTATCACTTCTCTCCAAAACCCATAGGCGATTTGAGTTGATATTTCTCTATCTTTCGATACAAGGTGGAGCTGTCTATGCCCAGAATCGAAGCGGCTTTGCCTTTCTGCCAGCCGGTTTGATTTAAAACCCAATAGATGTAGGCTTTTTCAATGTTTTCTAAGGTAGGGGTGGAGGGTCTGGCATCGGTTACCAGCTCCAGCGGGCTTGATTCTTTTATCTTTTCAGGCAAGTCCTCCATATTTATCTGGTTACCTTTAGCTAACAGCACCGCATGTTCGATGGTGTTTTCTAATTCCCTAACATTTCCGGGCCATTTATAAGAGATCAAGAAATCCATAGCTTCATCCGATATGGTTTTATTCTCTATCCCCATCTTTTGGCAATATTTTTTGATGAAGTAAGAGGTCAAAAGCTTTATATCGTCTTTTCTTTCCCTTAAAGGGGGAATCTGGATACAGATAACATTGAGTCGATAATAAAGGTCCGGTCTGAAATTTCCTAATTTCACCTCTTGCTCTAAATCGGCATTGGTGGCGGCGATCAATCTCACATCCACCTTTATGGGGGTGGTTCCTCCCACAGGAGTGATCTCCTGCTCCTCTAAAGCCCTCAAAAGCTTGACCTGAATTGAAGAAGAAGTCATTCCCACCTCATCCAAAAAGAATGTCCCGCCATCCGCTACCTTGAACAGTCCCTCCTTATCTTTCACCGCTCCGGTGAAGGAGCCCTTGACATGCCCGAAAAGCTCGCTTTCCAATAGGCTCTCAGGAAGCGCCGCACAGTTTATAGTGACAAAGGTTTTATCGCACCTTTGGCTATGATAATGTATGGCTTTTGCCACCAGCTCCTTGCCGGTGCCCGATTCGCCCTCGATCAATACGGTGGAATCGGAGACGGCCACTTTCTCGGCCATCTTTTTAAGCTTGACTATCTCCGGCGAGTTGCCGATGAAGCAATCAAAATCAAATTTTTTCTCAAGCTCCTTTTTGAGCCTGATATTCTCGCGGGTAATCTTTTTCTGTTCCAGGCATTTTTTTATGGCGATTTTTATCTCATCCACCTGGAAAGGTTTGGTGATGTAATCAAAAGCCCCGTTTTTCAAAGCTTCTATGGCGGTATCCACCGAGGCGAAGGCGGTCATCACTATGAAGCTCAAATCGGGATCAATGGATTTTGCTTTGGACAAAAGCTCCAATCCGTTCATCTCCGGCATTAAAAGATCGGCGATGACCAAATCATAATTTTCTTTTTTGATCCGTTCTAAGGCGATTTTGCTATCCTGAGAGGCAACCGCTCTATAACCCTCCCTCTCCAGCATGATCTGCATGAACTTGCACATCGACTCCTCGTCGTCGACCACCAGGATCTTAGCCTTCTCCATATGCGGAGCATTCATACGAATTCCCCCTTAATTCAATGACGAATGATTAATGAGGGATGACGATACTTGTGACTTGACGGAGCCCCCCGTATTGGCGCTCGTCTGAAACTAATAACTGGTTCTATTATCGGCAGAAAATAAAACAGTTGTTAGAAAATAAAAAATTCAAAAGTGGAGGGAGGAGGGGTATCACTTCATGTTTTCAGGCAATTTGTGACAATCTCAATTTTGACAGACAGGCTATAAATATGAAGATTCCCCAGGTAATGAAGGATAGATACAAGGAAAGATCATTTAATCTTCGTCCTACCGTTTCAAAATTTATGGCGTCCACCAAAATGAAAAACAAAACCAACATAATGATCATCGGCTTGTCTTTGAACTTTGTTTCCAAAACACAATAAACTAAAATCATGATTGCCAAGATGGAGGAGGAATAATTTTGAAACCAGCCCAAAGGCGAAAAAAGTGCCATAAAGATGAAAAGAAGCGAATATTCTACGCTCTCCTTGTTATGGACAAAGGATTCTTCAATAAGCTTTGATTTTCGATTCAAAAATAACAGGAAAATAAACAAACTGATGATGGCGGCATAAATCAAAATGTTCACTACGGTATAGTTTAAATTGAGGATATTGACTTTATAAGGTGCAGAAGTAAAGAGGCGATAAAAAAAGGCGAAGATGGACTGATTCATATCATTAGCCAAAAGGGGCGGAGAAGAGACTGACATGATCGTTTTCCAACCCGAAAGTAAATTCATATTCCCCCGAAATCCATAGACAAAAGAGGGAAACAAAAGAAAGACCAGGCTCATGGTTATCGCACTCCCGGTTATCTTAAATCTTTTCTTATACAAAAAATATGGAATAAAAATCAAGGAGGTGGGTTTAATCAAAATAGATAAGGCAAGAAAAATCCCCGCCAGAAATTCTTTTTCGCGGTGAGTGAATAAAAGGGAAAAAAAGATAAAAAGAAGAATCAGAAAATCGGTTTGACCTAATGTGATTTCCCTTATTAAGAATTTTGAAGCCAAAAGCAAAGACAAAAGATAGAAATATGCCGGGGGCGGTTTGTCGTCCATAATCATCTTCTTTGCCATTTTGATTACAAAGAATAGGCAAACGCACATGCCCAAAAGCCAAAGGAGTCCGGCCACAGATCGAGGCAAAAGTCCGATGGGGGCGACCAGCAGGGCAAAGAATGGAGAATATTTGTAAAGATAATGCCCATCCTCGAAATTATATAGATTCTCTGTATGTAAAACGCGAGTGGCGGCTCGATGAACCACATTGAAATCATTCATTCCCCGCCGCAAGGTATTCCTAAAAAAGCCAATTACCA
>JALHUP010000407.1 GCA_022866585.1 Candidatus Zixiibacteriota bacterium
AACCCCTTGATTGATAATAAATTAAAAGAAAATGACCGGGTTTTATCTAAGATTGTCCAATTTTCGAACAACATATTCTTCTTAGTTTTTTCAAAAGAAGGAGAATTTTCTTTCGTTTGTGACTTCTTCTCCTAAAGAGAGGTGCGGTGTAAGCCCCTCTCTTTCTAAGAGAGGGATATTCCGCCATAGGCGGATCCGCCTTTGGCGGAAGGGTGAGTTCGAAGATGTGTCTCATTGAACTCATCTCCTGCCCCTTCTCCCCGCCTGTGGCGGTTCGACTTCGCTCCCTTCGACTTCGCTCAGGGACGGTGAGCATAGTCGAACCGTCACCACCCTGAGCCTGTGCTTCGACTCCGCTCAGCACCCTGAGTTTATCGAAGGGTCGAGGGGCGGGATCTTCGACTTAAAAAGAGAAGGGGGTGCAAATCCCTCTCAAAAAGATTGGGCAGGGGTTCAACCCCCGCCCATTGCGAGCGACTGTCCCTTAAGAGTGGGATCCACCTTTGGCGGGATAAACGACTGGCGATGACTTTTTGGACGATACCTGACCGACTTGTAGTGTCCGCCAGAGGCGCCACGCCTGTCGGCGGGCAGGGATCTGCCTTTGGCAGAAGGGAAGCGAATCTAAACCGTAACCTTTTTAAACGCAACCCCAAGGACGTGTTGAAAAAGTGGTTGTTAGGAGTGCGAAAGCTTGTCGGAGCGAAGCGGAGATCCCGCTTCGCGGGGCTTTCGCGATTTTTTGAAATTTGAATGTCCTTATGTCTCAACTACTTAGATTTTGAGAAAACCACACCAGCAAGCTGGTGCACTCCGGTTTTTGGGTTTTTCAACAGTCCCCCAAGGATGCAATCGTTATTTAATTGAAAAGGCCGCATACGCCACAAACAGGGACACCAGACTTTTTTGAAAAGTCCGTAAAATTTTAGGCTTGACTTTTTGAAGCAAGTGGGTTATCTTTTTTGTTGTGACAGCATTTGGGGGCGAGTTTGTAGGTAAATACGAGGCAGTAACTGTCTTGTCGCTTCGAAATAGGGAGTAGGTAAAATGTCTGAATGCCAACACGAGTGGGAAATGACAAATATCCAGTTTGGGTTTATGGTTTTTGAGAAGTGCTCTCATTGTAATGGTTTAAGAACCTACTTCTCGGTGGAAGACAATCCCATCCTTGGGGATAAATATCGGGAGGGCGACTGTTTCTGGAGCCGGGTAGAAAACGCCCAATCCTTCCAATTTGACTTGCGGTGTAAGAAGTGCAATCACTTGGAGAAATTCGAAGATCTAATGGGGCTTTTGCACTGCACCGGATGTCTGCCCGATTGTGAGGTGGAAATTCAGCGGAAAAAATATGAAGCGCAAAAAACCTGGGTTCTGGTGGCGTTTGGGTTCCTTCCTAAAGCAAAGACCGAACCAATCCCACCTCACAAGCTAAAAATCCTTGAGGATTACTTCAACCAGAGGAGGGATACGTCCCGTTCCAGGATCGCTATTCTTTCCTTTAATCTGATTGAAGATCTTTCTTTGTGCAAAGGGGATTTTATTCACGACGTGGGTATGCTGTCCTTAGAACCACCGGAAGAAAGAAAACCTCTGTTTTGATTTGGAAATATAGTTTTTTCCATTCCGCCGAAGGCTGATTTTTGCCCGCAAACAGGTGCGGCGCCTCTGGCGGAAAAAATTAAGCGGGAGAAATTCGATGACTACTCAGGAACTGGTTAACCAGATTGGGCTTAAGCCGTTGAGCAAGTTTGAGCCTCGGGAGGTGGACGGGGTCTTCGTCTCGGATATGTTGAGCGACGTGATGGCCCGTGCTAAATCCGGAAATCTTTGGCTTACGGTCCAAACGCACAAAAGTATCGTTCCTGCGGCTAATCTGGTGGACGTTTCCGCCATCGTCATTACCAGCGGCAAACAGGTTCCGCAGGAGACTGTCGATCTTGCCAGTAAATATAATATCGCCATCCTATCCACCGAGCTTTCCACCTTTGAGTTGGTGGGAAAACTTTATGGGTTGGGTCTGGGAACTAAATAGTTAGCTGGGATTTTGGTTGCAAATATCTGTAAGCAGGTCTGGGCGGACCAACCCGCTTGGCGGTTTACGTTGACATCACAAGGAAGGCAACTTTCGTGGAGATAAAAATGATAAAAGATGCGCTGGAGGCTTCTGTGATCGAGGGAGAAGATAGACTCGATGCCGTGGTTGACCACGTCTATGCTTCCGACCTGATGAGCGACGTTTTAGCCTTCGGCAGATCCAACTCGATTCTGCTTACCGGGCTGGCAACCCAACAGGCGGTCATCTCCGCCCACATGGCAGAATTCAAGGGGGTGGTCTTCATTCGGGGCAAAAAGCCTAAAGATGGTTCGCAAGATTTCGCCAGAGAAAATCATCTGGTTTTGCTCTCCACAGAATTGGACATGTACGATTCTTGTATCAGGATAGATTCAGTCCAAAAAGAAAGATACCAGGAGTCGAACACCGGCTTGGTTGAGCCAAAGATAGAACAAATCCTGCTCTCTCATGAGTTCTTCGTTCAAGGGAGCGATTTTACGAACGCGGGGATGGCATCCACACAGGTGAAGTCTATCTTGAAAAAAATAGGATTCGACCCCAAGTTAGTCCGAAGAGTTGCCATCTCCACTTATGAAGGGGAGATGAATGTGGTTATGCATGCCCAGAGGGCAAAGGTTAATCTCTCAATTACTTCCCGGCTCATTGAGGTGGTGATTGACGACGAAGGGAAGGGAATCCCGGATGTGCAGTTAGCCATGCAAGAGGGGTACACTACTGCCACCGAGGAGATGAGAGCCATGGGATTTGGCTCGGGGATGGGATTGCCGAACATAAAGAAAAATTCCGATGAGCTACAGATCAAAAGCGAGGTGGGAAAAGGGACCAGATTACAAATGAGGTTTTTCATCTGAAAGTTGTTTATAATACAAATGCAATTATTAAAAGTTGCGCCAGGAGCTACTCCTGACGCAACAAAGACTGTCAGGACTAGACCCTGACAGAACTCTGAACCCCTCGTCCCGCAAAGTGCGGGACGCATCTCCCACAAGGGGAGAGAGGATCTAACAAGTTCCCCCTCCCTTGATGGGAGGGGATGAAGGGGAGGGTGATAAGGTGGAGTTATTTAATTTAGTTTGCTATGGTAACATATAAGTAGGAGCCAAAAGATAGAGTGGCGCAGTATTATCATGCTCATAAAGTAGTTTTGGAAAAGTGTCGTGGACGCATGACTTGTATGCGTCACTGCCCTACCCAAGCTATTCGGGTAAGAGGGGGCAAAGCGGTTATATCTGAAGAGCTTTGTGTCGATTGCGGCACCTGCGTCTCCGTATGCCCCTCAGGGGCGATTGTTCCGATTACTGATCCTCCTACTGAGATTTCCCGTTTC
>JALHUP010000408.1 GCA_022866585.1 Candidatus Zixiibacteriota bacterium
AGAAGGTTTCCATTCAAGACTAAAATCAGATTATCAAAGACACAGGGGTTTGACAGAAAAACACAAAATTGAATACATAAATTGGTACTGTTACTTCAAAAATCAAATGAAAATAGCAACACTTTAAAACCTTTATACCCGGAATGACCTGTAGCTTTTGGCAATCTGAAAACGGAGACCTGTCTGGGAAAGCAGATTAAATGCAGGAGGATAGCAAAAAATCCAAAGAATGCTTCGCATCAAAAGAGAAATCTTATAGCTCTGAGTCCTCTCCTACGGATCCTCCGGACATAACTTGGATATTAACCATCCTTTGTTTCCTCATCATAATCATCCATTTCATAGCTTCTTTTTTTCCCAAAGGCAGGATTCGGGGGATAAATCAATGGGCTTACTTCCCATCCTGGATAACGTTCCCGGTAACTTTTTTGGCCCTCCTTTTTTTTCTACCATCATTCAATCGTTTCTTTCTGAATACTATAAAAACTTTAATAACTCCTCTTTTGGGATGGATGAGAAAAAAGAAGCATCTTTGTTATTTGATATTTAGTTTACTTTTCTTTATCCTCTTCTGGCTACTAAGAACTAAGACTCATTTTTTGGGGGATGGATACCAGATTCTAAGTAATGTCGAATCACATCAACTTGCGATCAAATGGACCGAATTTCTAGAATATTTCCTCCATCTTAAAGCTTTTCTTTTGGCAAAAAATCTTTTTAACCCAGATGCAGAGACCGTATATGCCCTCCTAAGCTGTTTGGCGGGGAGCATCTTTGTTTTCCTTTCTTTTCTTTTCGCTGATTTTTTAGGCAAGAATGGGGCTCAGAAGATTTTGGTCTTCATGATTTTGATCAGCATGGGAAGTATCCAACTGTTTTTTGGTTATGTGGAGCATTACACTTTTCTTTTTCTTTCTATCTTTGGGTTTCTATTTCTTTCCATAGCCTACCTTGTTGAAAATCCCGCCCTTGGCGGGAAAGGAAATCATAAGGACTCTTCGAGGATGAAGTTGATCTTTCCTCTTCTAACTTTCCTTTTGGCTTTCTTGTTTCATGTTTCGGCACTTTGCCTTCTGCCCTCCCTTTTTTTCCTATTTCTTATAACCAATGAAAAGAGCAAACCGTCATGGTGCTTCGCATTTCGCAGAGGGAAAAGACTCTTGCTTGGGATTTTGGCTCTATTTCTGGTGGTCATCATATTTTTAGGCTATCGAAGATACAGCTGGAGCGTGCCTCCCCTTTTCGTTCCCTTAGCCCATGATCGGTATTCTGGGCCCGGTTATACCCTCTTTTCCCTTCCTCACCTTTTAGATTTATTCAATCAACAACTCTTGGTTTCACCTGTGGGTTTGATCTTGATTTTAGCATTTTTGATTTGCCTTGTAGTGAGCTTGTCGAATCTAAAGAAAGGGAGGTCTTTTTTCATGAACCGAACCTCCCAGTTTTTGCTGATCGTGTCTTTATCCCAGCTTCTTTTCAATTTCCTTATGGATCCGGCATTGGGTGCCTCCAGGGATTGGGATCTGTTCTCGGCGGTGGGCTTGGGGTATACCATATTAGGACTTTATCTTTTGTTAGAATTTTCAAAAGACAAACTTAAATTTGAATATTTGACCACGATATTGGTAGTTACCTCACTTTATTCTACCATCCCCTGGATCGCATTGAACTCCTGTAAGCCAAAAACAATTGAGCGTTTTCGTAATCTTCTTTTGATCGACCCTAAGAAAAGCCAAAATGGTCATTTCGTATTGTTCAAGTATTTCAAGGCATTGGGACAGGAGGAGGAGGCAGAAAAAGAAAATCAGGTACAAAGAGAGGTTTTACCAGAGTTGGTCTTACTTGCAGAAGGGAAAAAATTTTTGGCAAAAGGGGAGCTGGATTCAGCTGAGGCTAAGTTCCTTTTGGCAAAAGAAATCGCCCCTGGACTCGCCTCAATTTATAGCGATCTGGGAACTGTTTATTCCACAAAAAAGCAACTGAATAAAGCTGAGATCGAATACAAGGAGGCAATCAAATTGGCATCATTTGTGGCTGACCCCTATTTCAACCTGGGGAATTTGTATCTGATCAAGGGAGATATGGATGGCGCTTTAAAGCTTTACAAGAAGGCGGTCTTTCTCAAAATTCAATATCCGGAAGCATATTATAACTTAGGTCACATCTATTATTTGAAACACATGCTGGATAAGGCGGAAGATCTCTTTATAGAGACCCTTAAGCTGAAGTCAGATTTCGAGGATGCCTACCTGGGGCTGGGTAACATTTATAAGGAAGAAGGCAAGTTCCAAAAAGCGATAGAGATGTATCAAACAGCTATACAACTGAAGCCCGATCTGGCAAATGCTCATCTTCAGCTGGGGATAACCTATCTACAAATAAATTCCAAAGAGGAGGCTATAAAAGAGTTGGAGACCTTCCTGGAGTTAGCCCCTCAGTCGAAAAATGCAGAAGAAGTTAGAAATATCCTCCAAAAACTTCGGCCCTAAAAAGCATTAAACATAAATTTCTTGCCATCGGGCATGTGAGTATATATATTATGTGATTTGTGAAGGGTCAACGGATTAAACAGATAAAACGGATTTTCCATTTAACCGGCTCATGATAAAAAGGGTCATCATCGAGAAGGCGGAGAGATTACAAAAGCTTCCTCCCTCGCCCTTTTTGGAAGCAGAGAGGATCAAAAAGACTCTACGCAAAAGGGGAGTGGAGATAATAGATTTGGGAGAACTTTATCCTGACCCCTCCTTAAGAGAGGCCATCCTTTCATCGTTTTCGCTTAAGAGAGAGGAGTTCTTTGCTTCAGTTGACCCCCATGAGTGGGCGGAACTGAAGATAAAAATTGCAGATTGGCTGGAGCAAAAATATCAGGTTAGAGTAAATCCTAAAAATGAGATTTTCCCTTTTGCTGGTAAGAAAAAGATCATTTATGATTTTTTCTTGAGCTTTTTAAATCCCGGGGAAGTGGTAGCCATCCCCGACCCATCCGACCATATTTATAAAGGCGGCTCTATCTTTGCAGGCGGAGAGGTGGTGAGTTTACCTCTTCATGAAAGAAACGATTATCTACCGAATCTTGACACTTTGCCTTCTTCGGAGCATGCTCCCCATTTTCCCAAGATTCTTTTCCTGAATTATCCCCATAATCCTACCACCGCAGTGGCAGACTTAGAATTCTTCAAAGAGTCGGTCAAATGGGCGAGCAAAAGGAATGTCTTGTTAGTGAATGATGCTTCTTACAATGAGATATGTTACGATGGCTATTTGCCCACATGCCTTTTACAGGTTAAGGGGGCAAAGAAGATCGGTGCGGAGCTTTTCTTCTTTTATCCTTTAACCGGGATTGGATTCGGTTTTCTGGCAGGGAATAAACAAATCGTCTCTCAGGGTGAAGCGACAGCAAAGGTCTTTGGCTATCAGTTAAGCCATCTAATGCTTGAGCTCAGCTTGTTGATTTTGAAAAACTATTCGATCATAGCCCAGCAAAACAATTTGGAATTTGCCAAAAGAAAAGAGATCTTATTAGAAGGACTTTTAAATTTAGGGTGGAAGGTGAAGAAACCCAAAGCCGGACCATTTGTCTGGGTTAAGGTGCCACCCAGATATTCTTCCGTGGGTTTTGCCCGGATGCTTTTGAGAAAAGCGGGCGTTTTAGTTTCGCCAGGCTTTGGATTTGGTGAATATGGAGAGGGCTATATAAGAATAGCTTTGAATCAAAAAACAGAGGAACTTAAAAAAGCTTTGGAAAGGATCAAGGAACATTCGCATATCTGGCAACGAAGATACCGACCAAAAAAGACTAACACCTAACACCTATCACCTAACTATGGGCGTGATCAGATTACATAATATGACCTTTTACGGCTATCACGGAATATCCGCCGCCGAAAGGCAAACCGGTAGAAGGTTTGAGGTGGATGTGGAGTTGGTGGTGGATATGGACAAACCCGCCAGATCAGATAAGTTAAAGGATACGGTCAACTATACTGAAGTCTACCGCACCGTGGAGCAGTTGGTGGCACAAAATAGATTTGCCCTTTTGGAGACAATTGCGGTAAGGTTGGCAAACCAAATTCTAAAAAAGTTTAAGCCCAAAGAGGTAACTGTTCGAGTGAGAAAGAAAATCCCTCCGGTTCCAGGAAATTTAGACCATATCGAGGTTGAAGTAAAAAGAAAACATTGATGAATTCAATTTTGATGTTTCAAATGCTGGAGTGTCTGCCTTTAGGCAGACCAGTAGTTTTGTAGGTCAAGCATCCCCCGATTCATCGGGGGTGCTCGACAATACCCTGGTTTATCGTTGTCGAAGCTGGTATCGAGATTCGAAGTTCGAGGCTCGAGCTTCGATACGAGCTTCGTCACCTTTAACCGAGCTTCCAGATTATCGAGCTGTTAGATCCCCCGATCTGACAGAAGAAAGGATTTTGAGATTTACCTTGTCAACTGCATATATCAGCATAGGCTCAAACTTAGGCAACAGGTTGGGGTACATTAGAGAAGCGATAAAAAAAATAGATCAATCGAAAGTGGGTAGAATTTGCAAGACTTCATCGGTGTATGAGACCCAGCCTGTTGAATATAGGGTCAAGGGTCAAGGGTCAAGAGTCAAGAGTCAGTCCTGGTTTTTGAATATGGTTCTGGAACTCGAGACCACTTCTGGCTCCTTGAATCTTCTTGAACTTATATTAGATATTGAAAACCAGATGGGAAGAAAAAGAAATCAAAGATACGGACCAAGAAATATTGACTTAGACCTTCTCCTTTATGATGATTTGGTCTTGAGTTCGGATAAGCTTACATTGCCCCATCCTCGTATGCACGAAAGAAGATTCGTTTTAGTGCCTTTAGCCGAGATTTCGCCCCAGGTCGTCCATCCATTATTGAAAAAAAACGTGAAAAGACTACTGGAGGACTTATCAACTGATTCCATTTCTGAAAAAGATGAATTTGAGGTTAGGTTATATTCAGAAAAAGTCTTTTGAATGTTGTCAGAGTTTTTTAATACAAACACATCTACAAACTGTCATTGCG
>JALHUP010000409.1 GCA_022866585.1 Candidatus Zixiibacteriota bacterium
ATGTCTGACAGATCGCATAGCATAGGCAACCTCCTTGAGAGTTTAAGGTTAATGGCCATCCCAAAATATATCCTCTCTCTTGGGTGTTGCCTATCTTTTTTTCTCTAACCAAAAGTGTATGATTTGTATTTGGTATCTACAAAAAATTAAAAGTATTACTTGACATCTGAAATATAATAGGCTATATAGGAAAATGGAGAATTAACGATTGAGGGTTAAGAATATCGGGTTTAGTGAAGATATATTCTTTTGGAAATAAAGAAACATTTCTCTTGAAAGGAGAAACACATGGCCAAAGGTAAGGTCAAACGACTTATGAGAGAGCGCGGGTTTGGGTTCATAGCGGCGGAAGATGGCAGAGAGATTTTCTTTCATCAAAGCGAGCTTCAGAATACGTCCTTCAACGCTTTGAAGGAAGAGGACGAGTTAGAATTTGATGTGGCCAAAGGTGACAAAGGACCCAAAGCCGAAAACATCAAAAAAATCGGTCAAGAATAAAAACTAATACAAACGCATTAGATGGAACGTCATTGCGAGAAGCGACGAAGTCCCGCCAACGGCGGGACTTCGCTCTTTTCAATCGCTTGCAATGACAATGTAGAATTATTTATTGCGTTTGCTATAATACAAACGCATTTATTTTCGATACGAAGCTGCCCCCTCTCCCCTGTAAGGAGAGGGTAAGAGGTGAGGGGGAAATAAAGAATGAACCGTATGGTTCATACCAGGTAGAAGGTAAAAAATTATTATTTGTTTGTATTAGCCCTCTTCAGCTTAGCTGCCTTAAAAATCAATTAGAGTCTTGAGATCCCGCATGAGAGTTCTTCTGCTATCGCCTGCAAGCGATGAAAAAAGGAGCCATTTCTTCAGAATCCCACAGCTCACTTTAAGCGTGATAGCTATGCTCACTCCTCCGGAAATCGAGGTGGATATAGTGGAGGAGGAAGTAGAAAAGATCAATTTTGAGAAATACTACGACCTGGTGGGAATTTCCTGTATGACTGCGGTGGCTCAAAAAGCTTACCAGCTGGCTGGGGTTTTCAAAAAGAAGGGGACAAAGGTGGTTTTGGGCGGAATCCACCCTACGGTGATGCCCCAGGAAGCCATCCAACACTGCGATTCAGTAGTAATCGGTGAAGCGGAGGGAACCTGGCCCCAACTGATCCAAGACTTCAAACAGAACCGATTGCAGAAGTTTTACAAGTCTTTGGATTTCGACTTAGCTAATTTTCCCATCCCCAAGAGGAATTCAAATCACCATAAGACCCCTTTTCACATGCAACCCATCTTCACCACTCGCGGCTGTCCTTATGATTGCGAATTCTGTTCGGTCACCAATCTTTATGGGAAAAAATTAAGACACCGGCGGGTGGCAGACATTGTGGAGGAAATAACCCAGACCAAAGAAAAGAAGTTCCTCTTTTTGGATGACAATATCGTGGGTGATGTGAAATTCGCAAAAGAATTGTTTGCCGCACTCTCTCCTTTAAAAATCATCTGGGTGGGTCAGGCGTCAATGTCTTTAGTCAAAGATAAAAATCTCCTCCGACTGGCAAAAAAGTCCGGATGCATTGCTTTGTTTTTCGGACTTGAATCCGTCTCCCCCAATGCTCTGGAAGGTCTGCCCAAGGCTTTGAAAAGTTTAAAAGAAAACGGTGATGCAATAAAAATCATCCAAGATTCAGGGATTATGTTCCATGCCTCGATGGTATTCGGTTTCGACGACGATGATAGCTTTATATTTGAGAGGACTCTGGAGTTTTTGATGAAAAACAGAATTGTCACCGCCACTTTCAATATATTGACGCCTTATCCAGGAACCCGCATTTTTGAAAGGTTTGAGAGGGAGGGAAGGCTTTTAAGTCGGAACTGGAGCGACTACAATCACAGCACGGTCGTCTTTTGGCCCAAAAAGATGACACCGGAACAACTGGCAGAGGGTTATATATGGACAGGGAAGAATTTTTATTCGAAAAGCTCTATTCTTAAAAGGTTTTTCGATAACTTCAGTCATCCGGTTTTGTATTTCTCCATGAATGCCGCTTTTCACCAAGCTTATAAGAAAAAAAATCCAGAAAATTGTGTGACCCGGTACTAAGGGTTTT
Organism: Candidatus Zixiibacteriota bacterium; assembly: GCA_022866585.1. Classification (GTDB taxonomy): domain Bacteria; phylum Zixibacteria; class MSB-5A5; order MSB-5A5; family SM1-73; genus SM1-73. The sequence goes on from JALHUP010000409.1 coordinate 2,106, forward strand.
GGTAAAGGGACTGTTGAAAAAGTGTTTTTGGAGTGCCCATCTAGGCGTTTTTTTGAAATCTAAATGTCCTTATATCCCAACTACTTAGTTTTTGAAAAAAACTCACCACGAGTCCAAAAGACCTATAATTCGGTATTCTTAATGTTCAACAACATTTTTATGTTTGAAGACGCTTTACACTTTCAGAAAATAATGGTCAACCTAATGGCGAAGGCATGAAGCCATCGCTACGCGTAGCCGACCCTTTATGGGTCGGAAACTTCTATTTTGCTTGACAAAAAGATTTTTTTAGGTTTATTAGACAGAAATTCAACTTGGACTTTTTCGTTGTTATTTTTCGTTAATACTATACCACGATTAAGGAGGATTGAATGAGAAGAATTTTGACTCTGATAATAGCCGTGGCAACTTTATTTATCTTTCCAAACAACACCAGTGCAATTATGAATTTCTCTTTGGATCAGCCCAACCCCGGCTTGGCTGGAAACAGCATGGGCGATATAGTGTATGACGGGAAATATATCTGGGTGGGAACTGGAGATGGGCTTTCCTATTCGCCCGATAGCGGAAAGACCTGGTTCACATACAACAGCACAAATGGTTTAAATGCAGATGATATTTCAGCCTTAGCGGTCTTTGATTCTACGTTGTGGGTTGCCTGTGCCTATACAAAAATGATTCAGGGCGAACCTATTCCCTACGGTAAAGGCTTCAATAAGACCACCGACAGAGGAAAAACTTGGGAATCTTATATCCCGGAGCAGGTCGACTTTGCCGGGAAAATTGCTTATGACATAGCTTTTGATGATAGCTCGGTCTGGGCCGCTTGCTGGTATGGCGGTTTAATTCACAGCTGGATAGATCACGATACCCTGAAATGGGAAAATGTCTTTGTGGATGACGACGCCAAGGCGGATTACGAAGATGAGAGTTACGAATATTTGAACAATAGATTCTTTTCGGTGGTGGTGGACACTTTCTGCCCAAATGATAAAAAGCTTAAAAATTCCATCACGGACATAGTCTTTGATGGTAGGTTTCTCTGGGTGGCAACGCAGAACGGATTGCACGCTATCGACACGGATAAAGATACCTTAACCTATTTGACCTTCGACACCTCCAACGAGCTTAATGCCAATGGGGTTTATAGCTTAGCAGGCTACACCTCCTTTTCTGATGCCGACACTACATCTTTTCTTTGTGTGGGAGTTTATATTGGAGAAAAAGAATATGAGCTTCCGCTTCATGATAGTTTAACTGGTGAAGGTTTCAATTATACCTCCGATTATGGGTTTACTTGGGATACATCCTTAACAGAACAAGCAACTGATTTAGAGAAATTTGCTTATGGCATAGCTATAGCTGATACCGTAGTCTGGTCTGCTTGTGGAAAAGGTGGACTTATTCGGAGCTTTGATCGAGGGAAAACTTGGGATACTGTTTTTGTCGATACCAGCGCCCAAAGAAGATACGAAGAAGGTAATCTTCTGAATAAAGACATATTTATTAGCGTTGCCGTAGATACCTTTTCGCCGGATACGACTATAATTTGGGCAGGGACGAGAAACGGACTTTATAAGTTCATTTATACCACAAGCGACTCAGCTGACACAGTTATTTATTTTCTTGAGGACATTGAGCTTTATCCTAATTCGGCTCTTTCCTTAGGAATTCAAAAATATGATCAAAAGAAAATTATCTGGGCAAGCGTTTGCTATGAGGGAACCGGAACTCTTTCCTGTTCTGCATTCAAAAGTACAGATGGTGGGGAAACATGGACGAGCGAGTCATATTTGGCTGACGTTTGGGTACGAGATTTTGCCTTTCAAGAATCTACGGTCTGGGCGGCCACGGATCATGGACTGAAAAGAATGAAAAATGGAAACCGCGAA
>JALHUP010000410.1 GCA_022866585.1 Candidatus Zixiibacteriota bacterium
AGAACCGACCCAAACGAACTTTTATAGAGAAATCGTTAACATTCGTTGGGTATGATACATAGTAGATCAAAAAAATAACCTTTTAAACGACTTTTTCAACAGTCCCTAAAGTCTGCGGCTACAAAAACCGAAATTCTGACATACCCTCAAATATGGAGAGGGGGAAATAAAAGGGGAGAGGTAATAATGTCCAATTTTTGCAAAAAGTCGGGAATAATCTGATAACCTATTTGTATTCTTTTTATGGAAGGGTAGATGGTGAAGTCTAAGGGGAAAGCAGTTTTTAAAAACGAAGACGATGAAGGATTAATCGCTAAAGCCCAAGAAGGTGATTTATTTTCTTTCGACCAGTTGGTGAAAAAGTATCAGAAGAAGATATATTTTCTGGCTTATCGCATGGTGAAAAATCACGATGCCGCAGACGATATTGCACAGGAAACCTTTATAAATGCCTATTCATCCATCAAATCTTTTAAACTGGGATATAGTTTTTATAGCTGGTTGTATAGAATCTGTATGAATTTGAGCATAAATCATTTGAAACGACAAAAATTTGTGATTCCCGAAAGCCAATTTGAAGAAGAAGCCAGCCCATTAGAAAAGGAAGCTATTACCGAAGATCCTTTAAGCCTTCTGGTTCAGAAGGAGCGGGAAAGAAAAATAGAACAAGCCATAGATTCTTTGCCGCCAAAATACAAAGCGGTTTTTATGTTAAAAGTTTATGAAGATTTAAGCTATGAGGAAATTGCTCATACTTTGAAAATATCATTAGGGACGGTGATGTCTCGTCTTTTCAGAGCGAGGGAGAGATTGCAAAAGCTATTAAAGGATATGGTTTTGGACAAATGAGTTTTTCGGAGTTCGTTTAAAGGTTACGAAGCCCGTATCGGCATTCGAGATTCGGAGTTGGAAGCCCGGAAATCACCCGAGCATCGAATTTCCGAAGGACGAGCTTCGATTTATGGTGAGCGAAGTCGAACCATACGAGCATCGATACCGATAAACGAATAACGATAATTACAAGAGGTGATCAAATTGAGATGTGATGAGTTTGATGAGTTGATCTATCTTTTTTGGGATGGACGGGTAGATGAAAGAAAAAAAGAAAAGCTGGAAAAACATCTTTCGACTTGCAATAGATGCAAAGAAAAATTAGCCCTTTTAGAATCTATAGAAAAAGGAGCTCAAGGAATAAAAATAAAAGAGCCTTCCCAAGAGTATTGGGATACTTTTTCAAGCAGAGTAAGGGAGAGGATCATTGCTCAAAAGGAAGAATCTTTTTCGTTTAAATTAAAAAAAGTTTTCGAGAATCTGTTTATTTTTTCTCCACTGAAAATAAAAATTGCCGCCGGGTTGGTTTCTATTGTTTTTGTCTTTATCGTAGGAAAGCTTTATATGGACTATCGAGGCAAAGAGATCATGCCATCGAAAATAATGATGGAGGAGACAAAAAAGCCAATCCCTTTTTCTCAAAAAAAATTAACCGCACCAATTGAGCTTAAAGAGAAAACGAAGCCCAAAGAAACGGCAATTCCCCAAGGGGAGAAGATTAAGAAAAAAGGGATGATCCTTCCATCCCAAGAAGAGTCGAGACCAATGGAGGCTCTTAGTTCAGAGGTTGAAGAAAAAGGGGAGAAGATGCCCGCACAAGTGGAGTTGCAGAAAATGGAAATTTCATCAGAGAGAAAAATGCAAAAGGAAGAAAAACCTGTTCCCCCTCCCAAGGAATTAGAAAAAGCACCTCCTTCTAAAATTACCCCAAAAGAGGGACCAAAGATTGAGATGCCAAAATCAGAAGATAAGACTACGTCGGCACGAGCTATTCCAACTGGTGCAGGAGAGGAGAAGGTAACCCAACCTGAGGAAAAAGGCATAAATGTAGAAAGCATCCCCCAGAAGGAGACAACGAAGACGACGGCAACAAAACCTGCTCCGTTGGCTTTGGGGCAGGCTATCGAAACTGCTTCGGTGAGGAATTATTACGTCTTAGAAGGTGAAAAAGTGCTCCAAGTAAAAGAAGAGGACACACTTTTGCAAGAAGATGTGTTAAAAAGAATAATAGCGAGTTGGAACAGATATTTGGAGAAAAATCCCAAAGATTCTTTGGCGAATGAAGGTTATTTGCAGGTGGCAATAGGCTATTATCTCTTGAGCAAACTTACGCAAGACGAATCTATTCTTTTAAAGGGGATTGAGTTTATAGAAAAATACGAAAAGCAAGTCACGGACCCAAAGACCAGGGAAGAACTAAACAGCAAGCTGAAAGAATTAAAAGTTTTGAAAGAAAAATGAAAATGTTAGGAATATTTTTTTTCATGACTTGTATAAGAAGTAGAATTAAACATTGAATTTTGAACCTTTAACCTCAAAGGAGGTCGGTCATGAAAAAAACCTGTATGTTAATCTTAGTTCTGATTTTGATCTTCGGATCAAATGCGTGGGCGGATGGTATCATAATCCCTATGCCACCCCGGCCAGGTGAGCCTTTCCCTCCAGATCTATCTATTAAATATCACCATGTGGATATCCAGATCGACAATCAGATAGCGCAGACTAAGGTGGATCAGGTATTCGTAAATAACTATCATCGAGACCTCGAAGGGACTTATATATTTCCTATTCCTGAGGATGCTTCCATTTCCAAGTTCTCGATGTTTATAGGGGGAGAGGAGATCAAGGGCAAGATA
>JALHUP010000411.1 GCA_022866585.1 Candidatus Zixiibacteriota bacterium
GGCGAAGGGATTCGAACCCCTGACAAGCGGATTATGATTCCGCTGCTCTAACCAGCTGAGCTACGCCGCCGTTTTTAAACTCAATCATCTATAATAAAAACGCCATCTTTTGTCAAGCGAAAGATTCGGCATTTTTGTTGTACACACGGGATCCAGACTTCGGATTTCCCACTTATTTTTTCGTCCGAACCTACCTCAAGGTGCAGAATTCGCATTGCGTTGATAACGAAAAAGGTTTTTTTCCAGGATGAATCCGCTAACAATCTTAAGGATCCAGATTTCAGGCAAAAGAGGAGAGGTTCGCTGGGATGCGTCCAAAGTTGTGAGTATTTATAAGGGTTTGAGAGTGATGGTTGATACCCAAGGGGTTGAGAAGTGGAGAAACGATAAAGGTTTTTTATTTGTAAGAGTTTTTCAGTTTTGTTGATTTTGGGATTTAGTGATGAAGTTGTTGAGTCATTGATTTCAAGAATATTATTAGTCCGCGTAGCCAAGCCTTCAGGGCTTGGCTGGCAAGCCATAAAGGCTTGCCTACGCGTAACCCAAGGGACGATATCAAAGGTCGTTGTGAACGGTTATCACCCTTTTTCCTAATTCAAAGAACAGTTCATCATACCACATCAATGGACGCAAACGGTTCGCTGTTTTTTCTTGACTTTTTGTGGATCAGTTTATATTATAAAAGTAACGTTGCCGGAGTGGTGAAATAGGTAGACGCACGGGACTCAAAATCCCGCGACCTTCGGGTCATGTCGGTTCGATTCCGACCTCCGGCACCATAAAAGAAGAAAGACTTTTCCAGATTTAGTAAGCCCTTCTTTTCTTTACGCCTTGGGGGGGGAACTTTATTTGTGCCATTTCTATCTCTTGAAGTAACCCTTGACTCTCCAGGTTATGTTAATGGGCTACATGAAGAAGGTTATTCGGATGAGTGCATACGCATACGATTACCAAGAAGCACTCTAAATCTTAAAGACAGAGATTATCCTTCAGGATGAATCTTTTTTTTAGTTTCCAAAAGAATAGAACATGCATTGCAGAAATTTTTAGACTTAAAATCAATCTCTTCGGCGTAAGTGACTGAATACATCACGCATCCCGGCTCACGACAGTGAATTAAGCCAAATGTATGTCCCAATTCATGCACGGCTTCTTTTTCCAAGCGCTCTTTCAACTTCTCTGGATTTTTAGGCAAGCCATATAGTTCATCTCTTAAACGGTAACTGGAAATCACTGCCGCTTTGCCCTCCAGCTGTGCCTCCCCGAAGACAAAGGTCAAGACCGGAATATACAGGTCCAGGCTGGTCACTCCCAAAATCTTGGAAGACTCATCGGGAATTTGTCTTAAGAGCTGGGACAAAATCCAGGTGGAGTTGTATTGATTGCGGACCGGGTCTTTTCCTTGCTCCAAAGGAAAAGGCTTTTGTAGAATGGTTACCGGAAGTTTGAAAATTTCCTCAAGAGTGGAGGATAAAGCCCCCAAGAGATTGTTATCCGGAAAATGGAGCGGGAGCACATATAGAAACACTTTTATTTTCGTAAATTATATTTTTCAATTTTATGATAAAGAGTAGCTCTATCAATTCCCAACATTTCCGCGGAGCGAGTTATGTTCCATCCCATCTGCTCCAGGACATTCTTTATATGAGCCCGTTCCACCGCCTCCAAGCTTTGGTCTTCAGGAACGGCTTTCAAGCTGGGGGGAAGGGGAAGATCGTCTACCGTAATGGAAGGCCCTTTAGCTACAACTATGGCTCTTTCGATGGCATTCTTCATCTCGCGTATATTTCCGGGCCAATCGTATGTCTCCAGTTGCTTCATGGCTTCCGGGGAAAAACGGGTTTGTGGTTTGTTCATACTAGCCGCGAAATTCTTAAGGAAATGATTGCACAAAAGCGGTATATCCGAGCGTCTCTCCCTTAAAGGAGGGATGGAGATGGAAAAGACATTCAGCCGGTAATAAAGATCCTCCCTGAATTTTCCCTCTTTCACTGCTAATTCCAAATCGCGATTGGTGGCACATATGAGACGAAAATCAACCTTGATGATTTCATCTCCACCCACCCGGGTGAATTGTTTAGTTTCACTTACGCGCAGAAGATCCGTCTGAGCTTTGGGATCAATATTTCCTACTTCATCTAAAAAAATGGTTCCTCCATTAGCCATCTCAAATTTTCCCTTGCGTCGATATAAGGCTCCGGTAAAGGCTCCCTTTTCATGTCCGAAAAACTCACTTTCGGTCAGCCCTTCAGTCAAACCTCCACAGTTGACGGTAATAATGGGGAAAAATCGTCGGGGGCTGTTGGAATGAATAGCCCGGGCGATGAGCTCCTTCCCGGTTCCGCTTTCTCCTTTAATCATCACGGTCGTATCCGTTGGAGCCACGGTTTTGATTAAGTCAAAGACCTTCAACATGGCTGGATTTTCCCCGATGATCTGGTCTATTTCATAAAGCTCCTGAATTCGCTCCTTGAGCTGAATGTTTTCCGAAAGAAGACGCCTCTGTTTTATCACGTTGGCAACCAGATGAGAAAGGTAATCTGGATCCACCGGTTTGGTGACGTAGTCATAGGCTCCCTCCTTAAGAGACTTAACCGCGGTATCCACGGAAGCATAAGCTGTAATCATGATGATGGTGGCATTGGGGTCGACACTTTTAATTCTCTGTTGCAGCTCCATCCCGTCCATGCCCGGCAGTTTTATATCCAAAAAGACAATATCCCAAACTCCGGGCTTTAGTTTTTTTAAAGCCTCGTTAGCATCAGCGGCGGCGTCCGCCCGGTAGCCGTCTTCTTTAAACCATTTGGTCAGCGAATCCCGCACGGAAAGCTCATCGTCCACGACTAAGATGTTTACGGATTTATCATTTTTGTCAAGATTCATGGTTTTCACCTCTCATCTGTTCCCCTTTTTTGAAATTTACGATTTTGCAAAAGGACCTCATTCTTTTTTACTCTCAGTGGGATGTAGAGGAAGTTCAATAGTAAAAGTAGAGCCTTGTCCCACCACTGAGTTAACATCGATTTTCCCATCGTGCCTTTCTATGATGCCATAGCACACGGATAAACCCAAACCTACACCTTTACCTTCCCTCTTAGTAGTAAAGAAAGGCTCGAAGATATGCGGTAGATCTGCGGGAGATATGCCGGAGCCGGTATCTTGAATCTGGATTTTTACTTTCTTCTTATCCATATCGGAGCTGGTTTTTAGGGTTAAGGTGCCACCCCCGGGCA
>JALHUP010000412.1 GCA_022866585.1 Candidatus Zixiibacteriota bacterium
GAAAAACAGGCGGAGAAGCACTTCAAAGACGGGTTTGGGTATCAGAATCAGGGTAACTTGGACAAAGCCATCGAGGAATACAAAAAGGCTATAGAACTTAACCCAAATTACTTGCAAGCTCATATGAACTTAGGCGTAGCGTATATAGAACAGAGAAAATACGATCAGGCTATTGAGGAATTTAACACAGTGGTCAAGCTAAATTACTATTATGGAACAGCGCACTACAATCTTGGGTATGTTTATCTTTTGAAAGGTGAGAAGGGGAAAGCCCAAGAGGAATTGAATATCTTGAAAATGATGGGTTCCTCCGGACTGGCAGGTAAACTGGAAGAAAGAATGGGTAAGGAGTGAACAAGTCCAGTGGTAAAAATAAGTTAGCGTTAGAATGGGGGTTCTGACGCCTCGACAGATTTTCGAGGTTCGTTTAACGGTGACGAAACTCGTAACGATGCTCGGAGATCGAAGCTGGAAAAATTCCCAACAGATGAAAGGATTTAGAAAATCGGGCTTCGATTGGTTCGACAAGCTCACTATAACAACGAGCCTCGCCAATGACGAACGATAGACTTTTTATTAGGCTTGCCAGCCAAGGCGTGAAGCCTTGGCTACGCGAAAAACTTTTTCCAAAAAAGTGGTAAGATAATGCCAGAGGATTATCGCAGATTTTTAAAACCGGATGTGGTCTCCAAGCTCTCGGGGATGGAGATCAAGGCAAGATTGGTGGTGGAGGGGTTCATTGCCGGCCTGCATAAAAGCCCATATCATGGGTTCTCGGTGGAGTTTGCCGAGCACAGACAATATATGCCCGGAGACTCCTTGAAAAACGTGGATTGGAAAGTTTACGCCAAAACCGATCGGTTCTTCATAAAGGAATTCGAAGAAGAGACCAACCTCAAAGCTTATATTCTGTTGGATACTTCCGGCTCCATGGGATATAGCTCCAATGGGATAAGCAAATTAGAATATAGCTCCTATCTTTCTGCTGCTTTATCCTATCTGATGTTGAAACAGAGGGATGCAGTGGGATTGGTGACTTTCGATGAAACCATAAGAAAATACATTCCTCCTAAATCTGCCTTAAAAAGTCATCTACATGTTCTTTTGGAGGAATTAAACCAGATAGCACCGTCCTTGACCACCAACGTAAGTTCGGCTCTGCACCGAATGGCTGAGAGGATAAAAAGAAGAGGGCTTATTATCTTAATCTCCGATCTTTTTGATGATCCGGACAAGGTGATCAACGGACTGAAACATTTTCGGCATAAAAAACACGAGGTGATCGTCTTTCATGTATTGGATCCCAAAGAGAGAACTTTTTCCTTTCCAGAGTTAGCCATATTTAAGGATTTGGAAACCAATGAGGAGCTGATGACCTCTCCCTGGCAGATAAGGAAGGAGTATACTGAAAGGGTTAAAGCTCTGGTCAATAAATATACCCTGGAGTGTCGAGGAAGCATGATCGACTATGTCCTTCTGGATACTTCTATTCCTTTCGATTATGCGCTTTATTCATATTTAAACAAAAGGCAAAGGCTATGGTAGGTTGCGGTCAACGATCAAGCGGAGGGCTCTGAAGAAAATCGTTTGGGCATGCTTCTATTCGGATTTGCGGGGCTGGGAGCCCCGCCTACGTGGAATATTTGAGCAAAAGACAAAGGTTGTGGTAGGTCAACGGATTAAACGGATGAATTTATCCGTTATATCCGTTGGCGGTTGAAAGAGAAGATAACACTATGGAAAAGAAATTATTAATTGGTGCACACATGTCCATCTCCGGAGGGGTTTTCAATGCCATCCTCGCAGGTGAGGAGTTGGGATGCACCACCATTCAGATATTTACTAAAAATAATAATCAGTGGAAAGCCAAAGAACTTACTTCAGCTGAGGTAGATAAGTTTTTCGAACACCAAAAAAGAACCGAGATATCTCCGATTGTGGGGCATAATGGCTATTTGATAAATTTAGCCTCGTCCAAAGATGATATTTTTGCCCTGTCCAAAGAATCCATGTTGGTCGAGCTTCAAAGAGCGGAGAAACTTGGTTTACCTTATTTGGTGATGCATCCCGGTTCACATTTGGGCACCGGGGAGAAGGAGGGCATAAAAAAGATCGCCGGGGCAATAAATTGGCTTCATCAGAAGACCCCAGGATATGAAGTCAAAATCTGCCTGGAGACCACAGCGGGGCAGGGAAACACTTTAGGATATAAGTTCGAACAATTAGCCCAGATCATCGATCTGGTTAAAGAAAATGAAAGAATGGGAGTCTGTTACGATACTTGTCACACTTTCGCCGCAGGATACGATATAAGGACAAAAAAGGCTTATCAGGACACATTTAAGGAATTTGATAAAGTGATCGGGTTGGGGCGGCTTAAGGTTATTCATTTGAACGATGCGGTGAAGGACTTAGGCTCTCGGGTGGACCGTCACACCCACATTGGTGAGGGGAAGATCGGGCTGGAGGGGTTTAGGCTTTTGATGAATGATAAAAGATGGGAAAAAATACCCAAAATTTTAGAAACACCTAAGGAAGGTGGAACGGCAAAAGACATAAAGAATCTAAGTGTGTTGAGAAGTTTGGTTAAATAAGCCTGGTCAACGGATGGAACGGATTAAACGGATTTATGCAGAGGCAAGGTCAAAGAGAGCTCTGAGAAGCTATTTGAAGAGGATAAATTGGAGTGTTCGCCTTCAGGCGAACCTTGTAGAAATTCGTTGTCTTTTCCCATAAAGCGGGATACTATGGACAAGAAGATTTAGGTCAAGCTAAAGCTTGACACTCCATTAAAACCTCCTCTAATTCAACTTTTTCAGAGGTCTCCCAATGGACGGTTGACCAGGATCGATTCGATGAATGCATACGCATGGGAGGGAGGTCATGAGCATTAAAAGAAAGAATTGGTTTTTATTATCTTTTTTATTTATTTTTTTACTTAGTGTCGAGTTTGTTATTGCTTCGCCGGGGATATTATTAAAGATCGATATCCAAGAAGGGATTCCCGAAGATTCTTCCAGTTTTCAACTCATCGACCAGAGAGAGATAAAGCTTTATAATGGCAAACAGACCGTCTCCTTTCAAGCCAACTTCAGCCTTGGGGTCACACCCACCATTATCCCCAAAGACCTCTCTGTCCCCAGCCAAAAGATAATATTGACTGTCGATCTTATAACTTTAGCCCCGGAAGCTCAGACCATCTTCAAAGAGATTTCAGGGAAAGATAACGAAATTTTGTTTCTGGGTGAAGTCAGGGCAAAAATGGGGAGGGTGTATAAAGCTTTTCTTACTCCCAAGATAGTTGAGAACTTAAAAGAAGAGTGCGATCTGAAGACCGGAACTGAACAAGAAGGTTGGGAGGAGCTTCCCGGCGCGCATTTTTTCTTTAGGTATGTGGATAATTCCATAGCCGACTTCCACTGGCGAAGAATCAAAGGTTTTGCGGAAGAGGAATATAGGCGTTTCCGCGAAGTCTTCGGCTTTACCCAGCCGGCTATGGATAGAATGGAATACTATCTTGTGCCTTGTCGGGTAAATGAAGTGGTCTGGGATCGTCGATTCGATATAGGTCTGGATCCGGTGAGAAACAAAATCTACGTGCTCTATAACCTAGACCAAAGATCGCTGGATTCCCCCAATGTCGGTTTTCTTCTCTTTTATAGATTATGGGGATATGCCCCTCCACTTTTGGCAGAAGGAATCGGGGGCTATTTTTCCCTATCCCATCACTTTACCCAAAAATTGATAAAAAACAACAAATTTATCCCTCTGCAAAATTTAAAGGTCACTTTAGATTATCGAAATCAACCTCAACCGGCAGCCTTCGTGGAAGCTTGTTCATTTGTTAGATTTTTGATCAAAGAATATACGTTAGATAAATTCAAAAACTTTTATCAACAGGTTACTGATTTAACTTTTGATCAGGTTTTGGAGAAGGTGTATGGAAAAAGTCTATCTACTTTAGAAAAGGAATGGCTCTCCTTTCTGGATGGATATAAGGATGTGGAAGCTGATCTCCGCCACTTAGCCACAGTGAAGATGGGCTATAGACACTTTAATGAAGCGCAGGAGCTATATGAAGACATGTTGAACCTTTTTGGTCGGGACGTGGGAACTCTTCGCAGTTTGGCTTATCTTTTTTATCTGAAAGGTGAATATGACGAGTCAGAGAAATATTATCTGGAGGCTTTAAACAAGGATTCTTTGAATACAGAGTATCTTTATATTCTCGGAAATCTAAACTATCTTAAGGGTAGATATGACGAAGCCAGAAAGTTATACCAAAAAGTGGTGCTTTTGGACTTAGCCCATGTGGAAGCTTACATCAAATTGGGTGAACTTGATCTTTTGGAAGGAGATTTTTTGTCGGCACAAGATAAGTTCAATAAGGCAGAAGCAATGAAAACACCCAGTCAGGATAAAGTCGATATTTATTTAGGATTGGGAAAGGTTTTGGAGAAGTTGCAAAAGCCGGAGGAAGCCCAAGAGAGTTTTAAAAAAGCTTTGAATTTCTCAGAAGGTTTTCTGTTTGATTATCCGGAGGATCCCCTTCCCTACCTAAAAAAGGGGTGTGTGTTTTTCAATTTGGGAGAGATGGATTCTGCCATTAACTATTTGAAAATGGCAGAATTCTTAGAAGATAGACCCCTGTATCAGGGAAGGGTATTTTTAGCTTTGGGAAAAGCCTACGAGAAGAAAGATGATCGAAAAAGAGCTGAGGAATATTATAATGAGGTGCTTGGTCTTCCCACCGGGTTTGAGGAAAAAAAAGAGGCGGAGGAACTGTTAAAATCAAAATGACGAATGACGAATTAAAAATTCAAAGAGCAAAATTCAAAATTCTCCCGTTAGTGAAGAACACCAACGGTAAACAGAGATTATAAACCCATTAAACCTTTAATCTGATGGTAAGAAATGAAAACGCTTGAAGAAATAAAAAAATTGCTGGGACAATACAAACAAGAGTTAGAAGAAAAATTCAAAGTAAAAGAGATAGGAATATTTGGTTCCACCATCAGAGAAGAGCAAAGGCAAACAAGCGATATAGACCTTCTGGTTGATTTTAAAGATGAAGCTGACCTTTTTGACCTTATGGGACTGGGCTTATTTCTTGAAGAAAAACTGAGTCAGAGAGTAGATGTGGTGCCCAAAAGAGCGATAAGAGAAGAAATCAAGGACAGGGTTTTAAAAGAGGTAGTTTATTTATGAGAAACCACAGACTTTACCTGAAAGATATTTTAGACGCCTTAGAAAGCATAGAAAAATTTGTGCAAGATATGGGTTTCGAAGAGTTTAAACGGGACGATAAAACAGTAAGCGCGGTAATACGAAAATTTGAAATTGTAGGCGAGGCAACCAAACAAATTCCAGAAGAGCTTAAGAAAAAATCTCCACAAACCCCGTGGAAGGAAATGGCAGGAATGAGAGACAGATTGATTCATTTTTATTTTGGAGTAGATTATCAACTTGTATGGACCGCCATTAAAGAAAGAATACCACTGGTGAAGGCGTCTATTGAAAAAATTCTGAAAGAGGGAAAATAGGAACGGTAATTTTCGGTTGGTGAAGAACACCAACGGGAAACAGGAGTGTTTTTGGAGTGCGAAAGCTTGCTTTCGCGATTTCTTCAAATCACTCGTTGGTGCGGGGTACCTTACCCCGAACCACAAATGGTCAAGGGTGAGGGCACCCTTGACCAACAGGATGAACGCATACGTATCCCCCTCACCCCCAGGGGAGAGGGGGTTTCTCATTCCTTGATGGGAAGCTGAGATAAAGAGACGGTTAGCTTATGTTCAATTTTCTTAATCCCATTTTTATTTTTGCGGCAGGAGTCGCCGTTTTATTTCCCCTTTTGATTCATCTCTTCAACCGCCAGAAGGTGAAGAAGGTCTATTTTTCTTCACTTTTGTTTTTGAGGTCTCTGGAGAAGACCCGGATGAGAAGGGTCAAGATCAAAGAATATTTGCTTTTGTTGATCCGGAGTTTAATAATCCTTCTGGTGGTGGCGGCC
>JALHUP010000413.1 GCA_022866585.1 Candidatus Zixiibacteriota bacterium
CATGACCGATGCGGATGTGGATGGCTCGCATATTCGAACTTTGATCTTGACCTTCCTTTACCGATATATGAAAGAACTCATTGAACAAGGCTACGTTTACATCGCTCAGCCGCCTTTGTATAGAGTGAAAAAGGGAAACACTGAACTTTACGCTTATTCCGATGAAGAAAGAGACAGGCACATAGAAAGATTGGGCAATACCGGGTACACAGTTCAAAGATATAAGGGATTGGGCGAGATGAATCCGGAACAGCTGTGGAGAACCACCATGGATCCTGAAACCAGGACCTTGCTTCAGGTGACCTTAGAAGACGGTGCTGAAGCCGATCACATCTTCACCATACTCATGGGTGACCAGGTGGAACCCCGCCGCAAGTTCATCGAAGAAAATGCGAAATATGTAAGAAACCTGGATGTTTGATTTGGAGTAGCAGAGCTTGCTCTGCGCCATTTTAGGACGCGAGACAAGTCTCGCTACTCCAAGCACCTCTCCTCAGGCTCTATTTAAAGGAAGAAGGGCAAGATTATGGAGATAAATTTCACCACGCAAGTTTGGAAAGAAGGAAAGACGTATGTCTCCCATGCTAAGGAGTTGGAGGTCTGCAGTTGTGGCAGGACGATCAAAGAAGCTAAGAAGAATCTCATCGAGGCAGTGGAGTGCTTTTTAGAGACCGCTGAGGAGATGGGGAGTTTGGAGGAGATTTTGGAAGAAGCTGGTTTCGTAAAAAAGAGAAAAGTTTGGAAAGCCCCCGATATTGTTTCAACAGAGAAGACAAAAGTTGCTATTCCCGGATAGATAGATGCCCAGAATCGCCCCCATCTCCTACACGAAACTCTGCAAGGTTTTTGAAAAAGAAGGCTTCAAATTACTAAGGCAAAAAGGAGATCACTTAGTCTATGTGAAAGAAGGTATATCAAGACCTGTAGTGATTCCAAAACATGAAAGTATCCCTGTGTTTATAATAAAGAACAACCTCCGTGCAGGAAGGATCAGTCGGGAGAGGTATTTTGAATTGCTGAAACAGATTTAGTAAGTCAAAGCATAAAGGAAGATGAGTAACGAACTAATAATTGCTTTGATTTCTTTGGTTGGGGGTGGGGTTATTACATTTCTTATTACCAAGCATTTCAGAGAAAGGAAGAGTCTTGGCTATCAAATAGTATCCAAAATGTCCCTCATAGACGTAAAGCCAGAAGTAAGGGACAAAATTAAGATTGATTACGATGGCAAGCCAGTTGAAAACATATATTCTTTTAAGGTCAGAGTTATTAATGACGGCAATGTGCCGGTTAAAAATCAGTCCGTATTGTTTGAATTTGATAAAGAAACTAAAGTGTTGGCAGCCGATTATGTCACAAAGCCAGAAAGAGAGTTTGGCGAAATCAAAAGAGAGAATACTGTTGCGACTAACGAAGCAAAATTCATTATAGGCTTGCTTAACCCAAAAAGCATGAAAGAGCAAATAGAATTTAACTTTATCACTGTTGATAATAGAAGCGATAATGTGGAACTGATTAGCAAGGGTGAGAATTTGATATTTCACGAAGTTACGGAACCTGGGGTAAGGTTTCTTGCGGTTTTCACCACTCTGTGGCCTGTATTAATGCTTATCTGTGTTTCTACTTTGGTTTTCATAATAGTTCTGAAATCTTACTTCTTGCCTTGGGGCGTGCTTTTTGGAATACTTGGTCCTATGTTTCTTGTTTATCTTATACTTGGTTGGAAGGCGGGATTTTGGGATGGAATTCTAAAGAAGTAAAGGTAAAAACGATGGTAATGGAAAAGGAAAAGATAGACTAATATTTCACCTCACCCCCTTAGTCCCCCTCTCCATGAAATGAAGAGGGGGAAGATCAAAGATGCATATACATAGGGGGTGGAGGTTAGACACGCCACTAAAGTGGCTGAGAACTTTCGAGGCGATAAAATAATGGTAATGGAAAGGGAAAAGATAGTTCCGGTATATATTGAAGAGGAGATGAACTCCTCCTACCTCGACTATTCTATGTCGGTAATTACTGCACGTGCTCTTCCAGACGTCAGGGATGGACTCAAGCCCTCCAATCGCAGAATCATGGTGGCGATGAACGACCTGAATTTGGCACCGGGAAGACCGCATCGTAAGTGCGCCAAAATCGCTGGTGATACTTCGGGAAACTATCATCCGCACGGTGAGCAGGTGGTCTATCCCACCCTGGTTAGAATGGCACAGGATTTCAACATGCGCTATATGTTGGTCGATGGTCAGGGAAACTTTGGTTCCGTCGATGGCGATGCTCCGGCGGCGATGAGATACACCGAAGCAAGACTGTCTCATGTGGCTATGGAGATGATAGAGGATCTGGATAAGGAGACGGTCAAATTCGTCCCCAACTATGATGACACCAGAAAAGAGCCCACCGTCCTTCCCAGCAGGTTCCCCAATCTGATCTGTAATGGCGCCTCCGGCATAGCCGTGGGGATGGCGACCAATATCCCTACTCATAACTTAAAAGAAGTGGTGGATGCGCTTGTTGCTTTAATTGGCAACCCGGAAATGGAAGAGGATAAACTCTTGGACTATATATCAGGTCCCGATTTTCCTACCGGTGGAATAATTTACGGAAGAAGAGGCATAGTGGAAGCCTACAAGACCGGAAGGGGAAGGATCGTCCTGCGAGCAAAGGCTAATATCGAAAAACAAAAAAGCGGTAAGGAGAGCATAATCGTCACGGAGATACCTTATCAGATAAATAAATCCAACCTTTTGGTAAGGATTGCGGAATTAGTTAGGGATAAGCTCATCGATGGAATTTCCGACTTAAGGGATGAGTCGGACCGGGATGGGATGAGGATTGTGATGGAGCTGAAAAGAGATGCTCCGGCGGAGATCGCCTTAAACCAGCTTTTCAAACACACACAGATGCAGACCACCTTTGGGGTAATCATGTTGGCTTTGGTGGATGGACAACCGCAGGTATTGAGATTAGAACAAATGCTTTCCCATTTTATCGAACATCGACATGACGTGGTCACCAAAAGGATCCAGTTCGAATTAAAGAAAGCAGAACAACGGGCACATATCTTAGAAGGGCTTAAAATCGCCTTAGATCACATTGATGCAGTGATAAAATTGATAAGAGGCTCCAAGACTCCAGAGGATGCCAAGAACGGTTTGATGGGGCAATTTAAGCTGACCGAGATTCAGGCTCAAGCTATTTTGGAGATGCGGCTTCAAAGGCTCACCGGCTTGGAAAGAGAGAAGGTGGAGCAGGAATATTTAGATGTGATCAAGTTGATCGAAAAGCTGAAAGGGATTTTGGCGAGCAAATCGCAGAGGATGAATATAATCAAAGAGGAGCTTTTGGAGCTTAAGAAAAAATACGGGGATGACAGGAGAACCGAGATAAGAGAGGAAGAGGAGGAGTTCACCATCGAGGATTTAGTAGCGGAAGAGGATATGGTCATCACCATCACC
>JALHUP010000414.1 GCA_022866585.1 Candidatus Zixiibacteriota bacterium
CCCCCTTTGTTCCCCCTCTCCACAAAATGGAGAGGGGGACGGGGGGTGAGGTAGATACAAGAAACGGATTGTTTCATTTCTCCGAAGAGACCTCTCCTACTGCGAAGCCCTTCCATCCTTCGGCATAAGCCTTTAGTTGTTTGTCCACCAGAAAGTTTACACTTCCCTCTTCGAACGTTCCATCTTCCTTTTTTCCACCTGCTTTTACTCCGGTAAGTAACTCTATACCTTGATCGATGGTTTTGACTGAATAGATGCGGAACTTACCTTCTTTTACGGTTTCCACAACCTCTGTCTTCAGCATGAGATCGTCCACGTTTTGATGGGGGATTATCACTCCTTGAGTTTTTGTCAAACCTTTGGCTTTACATACTTCGTAGAAACCCTCGATTTTTTCATTTACCCCGCCAATGGGTTGGATTTCTCCTCTTTGGTTGATTGAGCCAGTAACTGCAATATCCTGCCTTAAAGGAAGCCCGGATAAGCTCGAAAGGATGGCATACACTTCAGTGGAAGAGGCACTATCCCCTTCCACACCTGAGTATGACTGTTCAAAACATAAACTGGCGCTCATGGTAAAAGGCTTGTCTTGCGCATATTTGCCTCGCAGATACCCACCTAAAATTAAGACTCCTTTGTTATGAGTTGGTCCACTTAAATCAGCCTCTCTTTCGATATTGATAACTCCCCCTCTTCCCATAGAGGTGCGGGCAGTTATACGGGTGGGTTTGCCAAAAGAATATTCGCCCAAACCATAGACCGAAAGTCCATTGATCTGTCCCACCACCTCCCCTTCCGAATCTATCATGATGGTTCCATCCTCGATCATCTCCTGAAGTTTGTCCTCCGGCAAGGACAGTCTTTCTATCCATTCATCAATAGCTTTCTCCACATGCTCGCGTTTTACCTGTTTGCTTTTGGCATTTCCTGCCCAATAGCTTGCCTCCCGAGCCAGATCTGCTATTATGGTAAATCTGGTGGACAACTTTTTCTGTCTGCCAGCCACTCTAACGCCATACTCCACCACCGCCGCTACTCCACTTTTGTCAAAAGGCAAAAGTTTATCCTCATCGCATATCTTCTTTATAAAACAAGCATATTCATGGATATTCCTCTCTTCTTTGGGCATAACTGAGTCAAAATCAGCTTTCACCTTAAAGATCTTTTTGAAATCCTCATCCCTGTAGAAAAGAAGATAATACAAAAAATTATCGCCGATCATAACTACTTTTACATCCGACTCGACTGGTTCAGGTTTCAAAGCGGACGTTCCTAAGAAATAAAAAGGATCAAGGGTTTGAATCTCGATCACTCCGTGCCGGAGAGTGCGCTTAAGAGCCTGCCAAACCCCAGGCTCAATTAAAACATCTAATGCATTCAAAACCAGATAACCTCCATTGGCTTGCAAAAGCGAGCCGGCTTTGATCTTGGTGAAGTCGGTCTTCCAGGTCCCCAGCCGGTCACTAGACCTTTCAATTATTCCAAAAAGATTTTTGTAGGAGGGAGTGGTCTCTATTATTATGGGAGCAGTCTGGGTCTCTGAGTTATCCACTAATACGTTAACCTGATACTCCAAGAACTCATCTTCTCCCTTACCGAAAGGAAGCCCGGGAATGGACAATGGAGGTTGCTCCTCTTTTTTCCGTCTGAATCTATCTAAGTCATTTATCAAGCCTTCCTCGACCTCTTGCAAATACTCTTGAATCTTTCCGTTCTCATATTTGACCTTTATTTCCTTAACCGCATCCCTTATGAGAGGAAGGATAATTTCTTTATCCAAAGC
>JALHUP010000415.1 GCA_022866585.1 Candidatus Zixiibacteriota bacterium
AGATGACTTACCAACTCGATTAGGTGGAATAGCGGCTAACATAGCACGGATAGCCTCTTGGTCTTCCGATCCTGTCGACTGGGAAGCGGTGCAAAGTATGTTGGAAGAGAGCAAGTTTTTTATTGAATGGACTGCACCTGAAGCTCCCTTGAATGTGCAAGCCCTTTTAGTCGAGCTTCAAATTCAATTAGCATTGTGGCATCGTATGTGGCCAAAGGTTTACACCGACCCGCAACAACGTGAGAAACTAAGCCAACTTGCCCGCACCTGGTCTCAAAATGTTCTGATGCTTCGAGAGTAATACGCGATTCCCCCTCACCCTAACCCTCTCCCCACGGGGGAAATTGAGCGAAGCAAAATGCATAGCAGGGACAGGGTGAGGGGGATAGTTTCGTAGCGAAAATAAATTTTTGTATAGTCCGTAGGTCAAGCATGGCGTAAGCCTGCTCGATCTCTTTGGTTTGAGGGGGCCATTTCAGGTTTGATCTTTGTTCTTTTGATTCTTCATTGTTCATACAAGGGCGGCACTGCGAGTAAAACGATACTGCGTGGTTTTAAACCTTTATTCCTCTTTCGATAAACAGATGACGTTTGATCTTCTTAGTTGTAGTCTTTGGAAATTCTTCTTCCCGAATTTCAAATCGAGTGATTTTTTTATAAACGGGAAGGTTTTCGTTACATTTCTTTATTTCATCCTTGTAGATTAATTGAATATCCGGTTCGGTTAATGTGATCCCTTTTGAGATACTATACTGTTCAAGTAGCTCATAATGGGGATAGATAATGGCGCAAATCTCTTCTTTTTTGGTTTCAGGGTTAATCCTTGGCACGATTAAAATCTCTTCTATCCATTCGCTTTTTATGAGCTTTTCCTCAAGTTCTTCGGGATAAATATTCTTTCCTGTCTGGGTCACAATTAAGCTCTTCATTCTCCCTATGATATATAAATAACCGTTTTTATCAATGCGACCTAAATCTCCAGTATAGAGCCAACCACCTTTTAGGACTTCATCGGTTGCTTGTTGATTCTTATAATAACCGAGCATCACGTTGGGACCACGCGCCATAATTTCACCTATGCCGCTTGTATCGGGATCATTAATTTTGACTTCGACGTCTGGGAGGGGTAGGCCTACAGAATCATTTTTCGAATTTTTTAATGGACTAACCGAGATTACGGGTGAGGACTCGGTCAAGCCATAACCCTGCAAAACAGGTATGCCAAAAAGTTCTAACCCTTGGGCAACTTTTGCCGGAAGCGCTGCTCCGCCAGCTATTGCAATCCTGATGTGCTCCAGACCCATTTCTCTCCTCACCCTGGCAAAGAGCGGTTTACGCAAGAATTTAAAGACCGAACCAATTCCGCTTATGGTGTTGAATAAAATTTTTGTTGGCATCGATGATCGGGTCACTTTTCTATAAACAGCATGTAAGAATTTTTCAAATAAGAGTGGAACAGCAATCAAACATGTTACCCTGGCAGATTTCATCGTCGCCTGAAGGTCGTTCGGTTTTAAGCTTGGTGGGTAATAAATTCCTGCTCCACAATATAATGGATAGAAGAAACCACATGTCGCTTCAAATGTATGATGCATCGGAATAATTGAAACCATCGTGTCATTTTCGTCTAATCTTATTGCACTTTGCAGCGATTTTACATTGCTGATAATATTGTTATGACTTAACATAACCGCCTTAGATGTTCCGGTTGTGCCTGAGGTGAAGATTAAAACTGCTAAAGAATCCGGATCGATCTGGCCAGCAGGAATATCTTCTCCTACATCCAGCTCTTTGATGCTATTTAAGGGGATGATCCATTTTAGATTTTTTAGTTCACCTTTGACGCCTTCAATTTTGTAAAGGTGGTTCTCTGAGCTTAGGATACCTCTGGATTCACTTTCTCTAAGAACATGAATGATTTCGCCTTCTTTTAACATGGGATCAAGAGGCACACAAACCAGGCCGGCTCTTACAATTGCCAAATAACCAATCGCCCATTCGGGACGATTTTCACCTATCACGGAAAATTTGTCACCTTTTTTTAATCCCAGTCCCAATAAATAATTTTTCAGCTTTATTACCGCATCCTTTAACTGTGCAAAAGTATATTCGGTATCCCCTTTCTTTAATGCCAATTTGTTCGGGAAATTTTTGGTTGATTGTTCAAAAATTTCGCCCAATACTTTAATTTCTTCATTCATAGTTTACTCTTTAGTTGAAATATCTTTTCTTTCCCCCTTTTATTGAAATAGGAGGAAGTTCATGGACTGAGTGTTTATCCCTCAGCATGAAAAGGTCAAGCTGAAGGGACTGTTGAAAAACCCCGTCGGCAGGGCTAAATGCCCTGCTCTATGGGTGATAACTTATTATCTCCCATAGAGGCGGGAATTCATCCCGCCTCAAAATATGACTTTTTCAACACGCCCTGAAGCCTGACACTCCAGTGCGAAGCATTCATACGGATTTTTTCCTAACGTTTCACCCCCG
>JALHUP010000416.1 GCA_022866585.1 Candidatus Zixiibacteriota bacterium
AATTGGTGCGTAAATTTTTGTTTTGAGCTTTTTGTTTTTTTTGTTGCGAAATATGTTCGGACAGATTATCGTATATTATTGAGAAGATAATGAACAAGCTGATTAAAATATTCTTTTTTCTTTGTTCTCTGACCTTCATTTTTAGTCAAAGTTCAGCCCAGACCGATTTTGGCTATTTGGAGGAAGGAGGGGGACCTGTCTTTTCCGTAGACTATGCTTCCTTCAGGGAAGAGACCGGGGAGAAATATAGACTGGAGGTATATTACAAGATTTTCTGCAATAAGTTGACCTTTGTAAAATCAGATGACCGGTTCAAAGCTTCCTACGAAATTGAGCTTTCCGTATTAAACAAGGTCAACAAGCAAGTGAATGGCACCACGGCCGAGGAGGATTACGCAGTCAATACCTATGAGGAGACCCAATCTCCTGATGTTTCCCTGGTAAACATGATAAATTTGTCTTTATATTCGGGGAGATATAAATTAAAGATAAAACTTATAGACCGCAACTCTGGCTCCGAGTCGGTTTTGGAGAGAAACTTCACCATATCTTCCCGAAACGAAAAGGGGGTAATGTTCTCGGATATAGAATTTATTAGGGAACTTTCAGATAGCGCTGATACGTCCAGCTTTAACAAAAGAGGGAAAAAGTTGATCCCGAGTGTGGACCGAGATTTCGGCGATTCCGATCCCATTCTGCGGATCTATTACGAGATATACCCAGACCTGAAGGAATCTAGAGCATATGATTTGGCTTATGAAATATATAATCCCGGTCATACCTTTTCTGAGCAGGAGACCACTCAGCTTCAAATCGGTCCGGAGTTCTTTTACCGTTTTGACAGCCTTTCCTTAAAGGGAATTCAGGGTGGGGATTATTTTTTGTCCATCAAATTATTGGAAAACCATAAGGAAATAACAAAGATTGAAGAGCCATTTAAAATAGAATGGTCGTTTTTAAGTATGTTGAAAAACGATTATCAGAGGTTCATCGATCAATTAAGATACGTAGCCACCGACGAGGAGATAAAAAGACTTAAAGAGGCGAAAGAGGAAGAGAAACTGCAAAAATGGCTGGAGTTCTGGAAATCGAAGAACCCCACTCCCAATACTCCCGAAAATGAGCTTCAGGAGGAGTATTACCGCCGGCTGAAATATGCCAATCAAAATTTCGTCATCTCCAACAAGGAGGGTTGGGAAACCGATATGGGGATGATCTACATTATCTACGGACATCCAGATGAGGTTGAAAAACACCCCTTCGAGAGAGAAGAGAAAGCCTATCAATGGTGGCACTATTATGAACCAAACCGTGATTTTTTGTTTATGGATCGGGGAGATGGAGAATACGAGCTTCAACCTCCCTACGATGGGAAAATTAGAAGTAGATAACAAGAACAAGAAAGATTAGGGAAAAGGTTTTTTCACGCGTGGCAAAGTTTGAGGAAAGGAAGATTAGATGAAAAAAGTATTTTTAATTTTAATCTTAATATTTTGCCTTGTTTTGCCTTTAAATGCAGTAAGAGAAGACGAGCCACATGATGCTTATTGGTGGGAGATGTCGAGCGATTCTTATAAATTAGGCTATATTAGTGGGTATGTAAACGGCATGAGTTTAATACTTCAACGCTTATCAGGTTTCCAAATGCCAGATTCTCTATATCTTAAATATTCAAAGAGCCCCGACAAATATTGGACGGCAAACTGGGCATACTCGATTATATTCTGGGACCACGAACTGTATGAACTAACCTAAGGACAGCTGCGTGAAGGATTGAACGAGTTTTACAAAGACTACCGAAACAAGAAAATTCTATTTGATGATGCTATTCAAATAGTAAAGCTGGAATTGCGAGGTCAGAGCAACGAAATAATAGAAGAACACAAACGTTGGCAAAGGGTTAGAACAAGTCGTCAAACTATGTCAGATAGTGTATTCATTGACAAATATTTTGAACATCTGAGAATACTTGACAGTCTCGAGAAAAAATAAATGTCCACTTACCATGACGATAGATTGACCTTTGATCATATCCTCAGCATTATTGGGATTGCTTATGTTTTGGCTAAGAACACTTTCAGTTTGGAGAGGGGTATACCCGTACTGTCCCTAAAATTTCCTTATGTTTTTCAACAAGTTAGCAAAAGTTTTTATTTTAAATGTGCCACCGGCTCCTATATATTATGGGTGCCATAAAACAATTTGTCGAGGAGGAGATATGGCACTTTTGTCCAAACGATCCGCCGCCAAAGGCTGGAAGTCCTTCGGAGAGACAAAGGGAATTATTTTTGTTTTGTCATTAATTATAACTTTGTTTTTCTCTCTTTTTTCACTTACAGCAGAAGCCATCCCACCCCAAAGTCCTGAGAGTCTGAATGTGTGGCTGGATTATGCTTGTTTCCGAAATTTACCTGATACCAACCAAACTTACGTGGAGATCTATTATTCATTTAATAGAAAGCAATTGAAGTTCACCCAGGAGGAAAAGACATACGAAGCCAAGCTTTTTTTGAATTTGACTATTGAGGACAAACTGGGAAACCCGGTGGAAAAACGTATGTGGAACCGCTGGTCTAAGGTGAACCGCTGGGAGGAGACACAAATAGATTATAATATCTTTGATGAAATCGAGGTCATCTTAGAACCCGGGGAATATCTTTTGAAACTTTCGGTAACTGACTTAGGTTCTGAGTCTCAAGGGGAGGCCTCCTTGGAGATGAGGGTGAGAGCATTGGGAGAAAAAAACCTTCAATTAAGCGATCTCGAATTAGCCTTCCAAATAGAACCGGATACCAGCACCGGTCTGTTTACAAAAGCGGGAAGAAAAATCTTGCCCAATCCATTGGGAGTTTTTACTCACGGTATGGGGATGGTTTATTTTTATGCGGAGCTTTATAATTTGACTTTTTCGCCCACTGCTAACCCAGACTATCTTTTAAGTTTTACCGTGTTGGATTCGACGGGGAAAAAAGTAAGGGATTTTGGAAGTCAAACACAAAAGAAGCCAGGAGTCTCTGCTGTGGTGTTAAGCGGGATAAACATCTCCACTCTGCCCGGAGGTAGATATACGCTCAGGGTGGAGGCTCTGGATCAAGAGACTGGACAAAAAGCTTTTGTAACCAAAAGCTTCACTGTTTTGAGCGAAGAGGTTGAAAGAAAAGAGAGCCTTGCGCCTTCGGAGGAGGTTGAAAGGTTTAAGCCGGACGTCACTTATATTGCCACCCCCGGGGAGCTGAAAATGTTCGATCAGCTCACCCCGGAAGGCAAAAAAAGATTCATTGAGGAGTTTTGGAAAAAAAGAGATCCCACACCAGATACGCCAGAAAACGAATTCAAAATCGAGCATTATCGACGGATAGGCTACGCCAATCTTCATTCTTCCAGAACCAAAGAATCAAGTGACGGTTGGCATACGGATATGGGGAGGATTTATATTCTATATGGTGAACCAAGTGAGATAGAAAGGCATCCCCTAATGGCGGAAAGCAAATCCTGGGAACAATGGAATTATAATGAACTGCAAGGAGGATCTTATTTCATCTTCGTAGATGAAGATGGCTATGGAGTGTATAGGTTGATTCACTCTACCCTTAAAGGGGAGGTTAAAAATTACCAGTGGGAAAATAAAGTTGGAAGTGGCTCTCCGTCCGAATGAAGAAGTTGAAAGGATTTATTTTCTTGCTTGATTTTAATTAGTGTAATAATTTTCTTGTGATATGCCGTTTACGAACATCAAGCTTCACACTTCGAGCATCGATACGAGCCTCGTCACTATTAAACCAGCTTCGAGAATCCGGCGCATTAAGAAAGTGTGTAACCTTCAGTAGATGAATTCTCACATGATAACTACCTCAAATCTCACCAAGATATTTCATGATAAAAAAAGGGGGGAAGTTAGGGCCGTGGATCAAGTCAACATCGAATGTAAACCGGGACGGGTCTTCGGGCTTTTAGGTTTAAATGGGGCCGGAAAGACCACGCTTATGCGTCTTTTATCTACCACTCTTAAACCCAGCTCCGGAACCGCCAAAGTGGC
>JALHUP010000062.1 GCA_022866585.1 Candidatus Zixiibacteriota bacterium
GGCAATCTTGACTATGGGTGACATGGAGAAGACCACCTTAGAGCAACCGGACGGCACCGGAGAGATGTTCGGGGCGAATGGTTGGGTGGTAGGAATTACTAACGCCTACCAGCTGACCAACCGGTTCTCCTTTGGAGTAACCGCCAAATACATAAGAGAGAAAATATCCGAGCTTTCCTCCGGCGCCATCGCTTTCGACTTTGGCACTTTATACTATACTGGGTATAAAAATCTCAGGATAGCCATGTCCACCAGAAATTTTGGCACCGACTCCAAGTTCGATGGAAACGAACTGGAAACGACCTTCGATGAAGACAACAATCCCAGTACCGCTCCCATACTAATAAAGAAGGAGACCCAATCTCAGCCTCTGCCGTTGAGCTTCCGGTTGGGGGTGGCTTACGATTTTGAGTTCAACGAACAGAGTAAACTTCTAACCACACTGGATGGATACAATACTCGCGACCGGGGTCAGCAAGCAAGCCTTGGGTTTGAATATACCTGGCGGGATCGGCTGGCTGTCAGAGCCGGATACAAAATGAGAACGGATGAAGAAGGATTAGCCCTTGGTGGTGGGTATGACTTTGATATCTCTGGATTTGGAACCATCGGGATCAACTATGCCTGGGCAGATCTGGGTAGATTGGAGAATGCCCATAGGTTCAGCCTGGTGCTAAGCTTCTGAAGCCAGAAGTCAAAAGACTACAACTGTAACGCCAGCCTCCTTTTCTAAAAGAAGGCTGGCGTTTCACTTTTTGCTAATAGTTATTGTCGGGTATTCCCCTATGAGGAAAACCCGACCTACACCTAACTATGAACCATGAACTGTGAACGATGAACCAACTTAGTCCCGTCGACTTTTGATCAGGACTTTTGAAAAATGGCTCATGTTTTCCAAAACCTTTCCGGTTCCTCTGACCACACAGGTCAAAGGATCTTCTGCGATATTTATGGCCAGATTGGTCTCCTCTCTCAGCCTTTTATCCATGCCTTTCAGAAGGGCTCCACCGCCGGTGACGATTATCCCCTTGTCCAAAATATCCGCGGCCAGCTCAGGTGGAGTTTCCTCCAAAGCTTGTCTTACCGCTTGGATGATAGTATCCACCGGTTCACTCAAAGCCTCCCTGACCTGCACCGAGCTTAGCTTCATGGTCTTAGGAATTCCTGCCACCAGATCCCTACCTTTTATCTCCATGCTCTCCTCCTCATCCAGAGCAAAGGCTGAGCCGATTTTTATCTTTATTTCTTCGGCCGTCCTCTCCCCTATCAGGAGATTATAATTCTTCTTCAAATAAAGCATTATGGCTTCATCCATCTCATCCCCGCCGATGCGGATGGAGATGTTGTTAACGATGCCATTCAAGGCTATCACCGCTATCTCTGAGGTCCCTCCTCCTATGTCGATGACCATGATCCCGGAAGGGAGATGAACCGGCAGTCCCACCCCGATGGCGGCAGCCATAGGCTCCTGGATCAGAAAAACCTCCCTGGCTCCCGCATTTTCAGCCGAATCTCGCACCGCTCTTTTTTCCACTTCGGTTATCCCCGAAGGAACGGAGATGACCACCCGGGGCTTCATCAGGTATCTGTGTTTTACCACCCGCCGAATGAAATTCGACAAAAGCTTCTCGGTAATCTCAAAGTCGGCTATCACTCCATCCTTTAGGGGTCTTATGGTCATTATCTCCCCAGGGGTTCTCCCCACCATCTCCTTGGCTTCGGAGCCAACCGCTATAACCTTCTTGGAGCTTACCTCAATAGTTACTATCGAAGGCTCGTTTAACACAATTCCCTGCCCTCTCAGAAAGACCAAAGTATTCGCAGTTCCTAAATCTATTCCAATATCATTGGAAACCAAATTAAGAAAGCCCATCCTACCTCCAAAAAATCAAAATGCAAAATGAAAAATTCGAAATTTCAATTCCTTCAGTGTTTCATAGCAATCGCACTAAGAAATTCTACATTTTCATTGCGAGCGACCGAAATGAGCGTGTTCCGCAGAATGCGGGGATCCTCACAACGATAGTTCATCTTATGTATGTGCATTAATTTTGAATTTTGCTTTTTAAATTTTTAATTTTAGTCCTCCTCGTCCTCCCCTAAATAGATGAATCTATTAATCAGATGCACCCAGTCGCTCCATTTTTTTCCTTTAATTTTCTGAGTCTTGATTATATGAGAGAAAGCATCCGCCTTGGCATCCATTTCATCAGCATAATGCAAAATTACGGCTTCTATGGTTTGAGGAACCACAGGCGAGGCCTGCTCCAATTGTCCCTGATGGGACAGAATCAGATGCTTAAGCCTAAGGGCTAAATCCTGTGGAAAGCCTCCGATCTTTTGGATCTTTCTGTCGATCAACTCATTCCCGGAGACTACGTGACCCAAGAGTCGTCCCTCATCCGTGTAATCGAAAAATCCATCCGCAGAATATGAGTTTATCTTTCCGATGTCGTGCACTAAAGCCCCGGTGACCAACAGGTCCCGATCCACCAAATCATACAGCTGGGCCGCCTTCTCACAGATGGACACGACTTTCAGGGTATGCTCCAAAAGCCCGCCCAGTCGGGCGTGATGCCAGAGCTTGCCGCCCGGGGCACGCTTGAGTTTCTCCATCAAAGAAAGATCTTCTATCAAAAGCTCAAGCAATCTTTTCAAATAGGAATTTTCAATGGTTGGGACGACGTTTTTAAAATCGTCATAGAGTAAGTTAAAATCTCTTTCTGA
>JALHUP010000417.1 GCA_022866585.1 Candidatus Zixiibacteriota bacterium
GGCAGTTGAGGGGGAATCGATAATTTTAAGTTTGGATTTGAAGGGGGTGGCGGTGGCATCCGGGTCTGCCTGCACCTCAGGAACTTTGGAGCCATCCCATGTTCTTTCTGCCATGGGAATTTCTCCGGAGATTGCGCAAGGCGCTATCAGGTTCAGCTTCGGCAGAGAGAACACCATGGCGGATGTGGACTATGTAGTCGGGATTTTGCCGGAGATCGTCAGCAGGTTAAGAGCGATGTCCCCACTTTATGCAAATAAATAAGCAGGTTTGTTAGTTCGTCAGTTTGGAGTTGGAATTTGTTCTTCCAAACTAACAAACTTCAAACTCCAAACCAAGTCTAAGTTGCGTAGCCAAGCCTTTATGGCTTGGGAACTAAAACTACTTGAGAAATTGTCCTTCTCCCCTTTGGGGAGAGGGTAGGGTGAGGGGGAGATCAAATAGAATGTTACAGATTTATTCATAAACATAAAAAACTATAGACAAGCTTCACGATGCGTAGCCAAGCCTTCAAGGCTTGGGCATTGAAGCGATTATTCGAAAAAGGGTGAATTAAAGATGTATACCGCAAAAGTGATGGATCATTTTCAGAATCCCCGCAACGTGGGAGAGATCGAAAATCCGGATGGGGTAGGTGAGATTGGAAATCCGGTGTGCGGGGATATAATGAAACTTTATATTAAGGTTAAGGACAATCATATCATAGACGCAAAATTCAAAACCTTTGGCTGTGGAGCCGCTATCGCCACCTCCAGCATGATCACCGAGCTGGTCAAAGGCAAAACCTTAGAAGAAGCAGAAAAAATTTCTAAAAAGACCGTAGCTGAAGCATTGGACGGTCTCCCCGCCAACAAAATGCACTGCTCCAATCTGGCTGCAGACGCTTTGCACAAAGCCATAGAAGATTACAAACGCAAAAGAAATCTATAGATAAAAATAAAAGAATTGAAATACACCGAAGGAATTTCATAATCATCCTTCCTCATTAGCTTTCGCCCTCCAAGGGGGGAGCTATTATGTTCCCTCTCCCCTTGTGGGAGAGGGTTAGGGTGAGGGGTATGCAAGTTTATTTTTTGCTTTAGCAGCTCCGTTGGAAGAGAACCCAGAAAATATTTCATGAATAACATAGAAAACAACAAACCGCTGGTGGTGACTGCGATGAGTGGAGGGGTGGACAGCTCACTGGCGGCTTTTTTGTTGAAACAAAAAGGCTACCAGGTGGTAGGAATCTCCATGAAGCTCTGGGATTTCAAAGAGGTGGGAGGGGATGCTCATCCTGATGGGAGATGCTGTTCCATAGAAGCTTTTGATGACGCCCGGACAGTTTGCGAAAAAATGAAAATACCACATTACGTGGTCGACTTCAAAGATGACTTTAAAAGAGAGGTCATCTTAAACTTTGTGGAAGAATACAAAAAAGGTAGAACCCCTAATCCTTGCATTATATGTAATACCGAGATTAAATGGAGGAGGCTCTGGGAAAAGGCGAAAGCTCTGGGAGCAGAATATCTTTCCACGGGTCATTATGCCCGAGTTAAATATGATGAGAACCACAAAAGATTTTTGCTTCTTAAAGGCATCGATCCCACACGTGATCAGTCCTATGCTCTTTGGGGGCTTTCTCAAGAAAATTTAGCGAAAACCTTTTTCCCTTTAGGAGACCTCACCAAAAAAGAGGTCAGAGCAAAAGCAAGGGAATACGAGCTGAAAGTGGCAGAAAAGGCGGAAAGTCAAGAGATCTGCTTTGTGACGGATAATGATTATCCCAGATTCATAAAAGAATGGCTTGACAAAGAGGGGAAAGAGATTCAGCCAGGTCCCATCTTCAACTTGAAAGGTGAAAAAATCGGTGAGCATAAGGGAGTTCCCTTTTATACCATCGGACAAAGGCGTGGTCTGTCCATCGCCTTGGGAAAACCCTTATATGTGGTTAAAATTGAACCGGATAAAAATGCCATATACGTGGGCGAAAATAATGACCTGTTCCAGTCAACTTTCATTATCTCCCGTTTAAATTGGATAGCTTTTGATGATTTGGAAAAAGAGATGGAATGTGAAATAAAGATCAGGTATCAGCACGAACCGAAAGATGGGAGAATTTCTCCATTGACAAAAAATGAAGTTATGGTTAAATTCAATAAACCAGAACGCGCCATCACTCCCGGACAATCTGCGGTGTTTTATCAAGATGCGGTGGTCTTGGGAGGTGGAATAATAGATAGGGTGGTCAACGGATAGAGTGGATTCAGTTTGAGTATGATTACTATAAGTTAGGGATAGAACAAAAATGGAAATGGGGGCAGAACAGTTATTAGAAGAGACGATGCAAAAGGGTGAGAAGATTATTTTAGGAAATGAATAATGGCGCAGATGAATACCGAGAATACATTTTTTGAAGGTAAGCGACCGTGGTCTAAGATAAAAGACGCAGTGTTAAGAGATTATTTGCCAGCTTACCTCAGTAAAGTTGCTACACTAAGTCAACGAAGAATAATTTTAATCGATGCCTTTGCTGGACCTGGTATTTTTGAGAACGAAGTAGGTATGGATCGATTGGGTTCTCCTTTGATAATTCTTCATAATGCTGAGAAATACGTTCCTGGAAAATATCTTGCAATTTTTGTAAATTCTAAAAAAGATCACCATAAGAAGTTAAGCGAAACCATAAAAGAATATAGATTAGCAAAAACTTTATTTGGGAATGCACAAGAACTTCTTAAGGAAATTAAGAGTGTTTTGACTAATCAAACACTTTTTATTTATCTGGATCCGTTTGGTCTTAAAGATTTAGACTTTGATTTAATCAAACCTTTTTTGGAAAGAGACATCTCATACAGCACTGAGATATTAGTTAATATGAGTATGCCTACCTTGCATCGCTTGGCAACCCGTAAATTGAAAGAGAATGGCATAGAGACAGAAAAATCAATAATATTCAACCAAATTCTTACAAAAGTTCTGGGTGGTGAGTATTGGAAGGAGATTATGTGGAATGCCTCTTTAAGCGCTGAAGAAAAAGAAATTAGAGTAATGGAAAAATACAGGGAAATTCTAAGAGAGTACTTACCTTATGCAGGTTCGTGTCCAGTCAGTGAGAAAAAAGGAAGGCGAGTGAAATATTTCATCACTTTTTGCTCTCGTCATAACCATGCTATGCTTCTGATGAATGATGCTATGTGTAAGGCTTACTTTAAATATATGCACGAAAGGGAATATAAAAATACTCTTTTCGAAGATGTAGACTGGAAGAAGGTGAGAGACCTAAACCCTCTGAAAAAGGTTATAATAGACGAATTGAAGATGGTTGGTAGAGAATCTAGGCAAGGTCTGTGGGAAAGAATAATTCAAAAACTTTTTATGCAATTTCATTCCTCGGAATATAAAGAAGCAGTAAAACAACTGGCTCTTAACGAAGACAAAATAAAATATAAGAATCCTAAAAACACGGGACGCCTTAATGATGAATGTATACTTTTTTTAAACAATAGAGGTAATAACTCTAACACTAATACCGGACTTTTAATTAAGGAAAGAATTATTGATTATCCACAAGCAAAAAGTAAAGTCTACGATAACAGACTAAGCGTCCATTTTAATAGATATGAAACTATCGACGGAAAGACAAAAGTGTTGGTGAGTCGAATAAATGACGGCTCGATTATTACCCGTTTCGATAAAACTCCGTTACCAGAAAAAACCACTGATGTGATCTGCCCACACTTCATTGAACTCAAATGGGCGTATGGATGTCCCTTTGATTGTTCTTGGTGTTATCTTAAAGGTACTTTCCGATTTAGACCAGAAGGCATCAAACCAGTAATTAAAGACTTGGAAAAAGTGAAGTTACATGTGCAGACTTTTCTTGATGAAGTAAAGGAACCAGAGATTCTAAATACCGGTGAACTCGCTGACTCACTTATGATGGAGAATGGTTCAAATGCTTTTTCCAAATTTATAATTCCCTTATTTGAATCCCAGAATAGACACAAAGTCTTATTTGTAACAAAGTCAAATAACGTAAAA
>JALHUP010000418.1 GCA_022866585.1 Candidatus Zixiibacteriota bacterium
AGTCCTTTTTTATTATCCTGATGATTTGATTCCATTTTCTATTTACCTGTTGATGAACCGCAGAATTATTTTTTACCTCTCCCCTTTTTGTCCCCTTCAGGGTGAACCCCTCTCCATGAAATGTTGAAAATCCCGCCAGAGGCGGGGGAGAGGGGGTTAGGGGGTGAGGTTATCATTCTAACTTGCTAACCGTTATTTCGCTTTCTTCTCAAACATCTCATCTATCAGTCCGTAAGCCTTTGCCTCTTCTGCTGACATAAAGAAGTTTCTGTCAGTATCTTTTTCGATTTTCTCCAGAGATTGTCCGGTATGTTTGACCAAGATCTCATTAACTTTCTTTTTCACCAATAAAAGCTCCTTGGTGTGAATTTCAATGTCTGATACCTGCCCCTGCACCCCTCCCCAGGGTTGGTGAATCATGATTCGGGCGTGAGGCAAAGCCGCCCTTTTTCCTTTAGTGCCAGCGGCTAAAAGTAAGGCTCCCATGCTGGCCGCCTGTCCCACACAAGTGGTGGCTACATTCGGCCTGACAAATTGGATGGTGTCGTAGATAGCCAAACCCGAGGCGATAAATCCACCCGGGCTATTTATGTAAATATTTATATCCTTCTCCGGGTCATCCGCCTCCAGAAAAAGCATCTGGGCAATAACCAGATTGGCTACAATATCATCAATAGGGGTGCCAATAAATATTATTCTGTCTTTAAGAAGGCGAGAAAATATATCGTAGGCCCTTTCACCCCTCCCTGTCTGTTCGATTACATAGGGAACCAAAGTCATCTCATTTCCTTTCTGCTAAATTTTCTTTTCATATAATTAAACCTGACTTGTGCTCACGCTCCTTTGGTAAGAATGCCTCTTCCTTTATCACTGCATTTTTCAAGAGAAAATCTATCACTTTATCCTCTAAGATATTTTCTGTGATTCTTTTGATATTCTGAGGAGTGCCCAAAAGCTCCTCTGCCTTTTCCTTCTCCATTTTATAATCTTGGGCAAACTTTTTAGCCCATTTTTCAATCTCCTCTTTGGTAATCTCTATTTTCTCTTTTTCGGCAATCTGGTGAAAAAGGTAATCCCATCTGATATGGGCTGACCCGATCTCCTTGTATTCTTCCCTTATTTTTGCCTCATCCACGTTTCTGTATTTTTTCTTTAAATCCTCGATCAGAGAATCTAAATAGAAATTCAAGACCGTCTGGGGGACCTCAAAGAAATTGAGTTTCACTACCCGGTCTATCATTTCATTTTTTAAATTGCTTTCGCTATCCCGCACCGCATTTTTGGCCAAACCTTCCTTGATCTTTGTTTTCAATTCCGCTAAATCCTTATGGCCTCCTACCATCTTGGCAAAATCGTCATTGACCTCAGGCAGAACCTTTTCTTTTATCTGCTTCACCTTAATTCTGTATTTGACATTATTACCAGCTAATTTTTTGTTATGGAAATCCGGACTATAATTCACCTCGATTTCTTTTTCGTCTCCGGCTTTTATACTTATCAAAGCATCCTGAAATTCTTTGATCATATTGTGGGGATCTAATAAAAGCTCCTGATTTTCGAGTTTATCGTCTTTCCCTTCCTGATTTTTCACCATATCCACGATCAAATGATCGTAAAATTTTGCTTCCCTTTCCACCGGATGCAATTCCGCAAAATCTTCCTGCAGATAATTCAAAGACCTA
>JALHUP010000419.1 GCA_022866585.1 Candidatus Zixiibacteriota bacterium
AATTCCTATTCCAACGGCCTAACCGGGGACTTTGTGGTTAGCACTGCCATGCAGAGGTATAAAGACAAAAAGACCATCTGGGCAGGAACTCAGCCCGCCTATTCCGGTTCTTACAGTGCTGGCATAAGCACCAATGACGGGGATAGTTGGAGTGTCACCCTGGAAGGTGACCGGGTGTGGAATTTCGCTTTCGACGATTCGGTGGTTTGGGCCGCCACCAGCTCCGGATTGAAAAGATCGTATGATGGTGGAGAGAACTGGGACGTGTTCAATTATATGAAAGACAAAGATGAAATAACCAAAAACGGAATCTTTTCGACTGAGTTTACTTCAGTCGCTATAATTGACAAAGAAGTGTGGGCAGGAAACGCAGATGGGTTGGTGAAAGCCCCAAAAGATGTGAAAGTAGGAGAAGATACGGCCTGGAACGTATTTCGCACCTCTGTTCCCATCGGGGAAAAAGGCTCTGAAACAGCCTATGCTTATCCTTCGCCTTTTTCTCCCGTGCTCTCCACCGGTGGGGTAGTAAGGATACATTATAAGCCACGAAAAGATGGACCTGTGACCATAAAGATTTACGACTTCGCCATGGATTTAGTCACAACTTTACGGGATGAGAAGTCAGCGGTAGGAATTGATCAGGATAAGGAGTGGGATGGGAGGAATGATAAGGGGGATATAGCTGCCAACGGAGTTTATTTCTTCAAGGTGGAAGCCCCCGGAGGACAGACCGAATGGGGGAAATTGGTGATTTTAAAATAGTCAACGGATAGAACGGATTAAACGGAAATGAAGGAGATCATAATGGCTAAGAAATCTTTTTTAATTACCAGCTTGGTATTCCTATTTTTTTCTTCTTCGCATCTATGCGCGGATACCGGGGACGGCGGATATGCGGGTGCATTCCAGCAATCAGGATTGGGGGCAAGAGCTTTAGGCCTAGGGGGTGCATTTGTGGGAGTGGCGGATGATGCCACCGCCGGATTCTTTAATCCAGCAGGTCTGGTGCAAATTCGCGTTCGCGCCTTTGGAGCTTTCTTCAGAAAGATGACCCTGGACCGGAGACTAAGTTACATAACTTTCTGCCAGCCTATCCGGGAGGAAGCTGCCATCAGCATAGGTTGGATCAATGCCGGCGTAAAAGACGTGATGGGGCGAAACGAGAATGGAGAGATCACCGAAGAGATCAAAAATTACGAGAACATTATCGAACTCTTTTTCGCACGCAAAATCTTAGAAAAATTATCTGTCGGGGTTCGCATTGGGTATGTTCAATATAACTTGGCTAACATTAACGCTTATGGGATCGGCTTCGGTTTCTCCGCATTCGGAAAACCCATACAGAAATTGCGATTGGGAGCGGCAGTTGAGAATATCGGGATGAAATATTCCTGGACCTCCGGAGATTACTGGAAAAAATTTGATCTTTTAGGTTCCTCTTCAAAAGATAACTTTCCCATCAACCTAAGATTCGGAGCTTCTTATCTTTTTTTAAAAGATAGAATCTTGATTTCCACTGAAATCGACAAAAGCGAAAAGCAAAAAGAAAAAATTCATCTGGGGGTAGAGGGCTGGATATTGGAAAAGCTGGCCGCAAGGGCTGGATATGATAAAGGCTCTTTAACCCTGGGAATGGGGCTAAGACAGAAGATGCGATCCACAATTCTGGGTTTCGATTATGCCTTTGTGTCAAGCCGGGTGGGGGACGATCCCGATCATCTGATTTCTCTTCAGCTTGAATTTTGAGAGTTAAAAAACCAAAAAATTAATTTAATAAAATCAAATAAGTAAATTTTTGTAGTTGCCTGATTTATTCGTATGAGTGCTTCGCATAGGGCAAGAAAGTAGCTCGATGAAACGAGCAATTGCCTTTATTACTTATAGTGCTCCGCACCTGGCAAGGAGAAGAAATTGAAACGCAAAATAGTTTTTATCTTTCTTTTTGTGTTTATGGTCTGGGGGACTCTTACTCTTGAAGCAACAGCTTCGGGCAACACGGGTAGCTCTGGTCTAAGCTTTTTGAAATTTGGCATAGGAGCTAAGGCGGTGGGAATGGGGGAAGCTTTCACAGCCCAATCCGGTGAAGTCATCTCCTCTTGGTGGAATCCGGCTGGACTTTCTGGAATCAAAGGAATCCAAGTTAGCTTCACCCACAACCAGTGGTTTCAAGACATAACGGTTGAGCATTTCACTTCCGCCCTAAGTTTTGGCAAAAACACTTTGGGTCTCTCTTTTACCATGAATAAAATTCCTGATATTCAGAAAAGAGATGAGGTGCCGACCCCTGAACCGATTGCCCTTTTTGTGGCTCACGATGTGGCTTTTTCTTTCTCCTTTGCCAGAAGTATAAAGGAAGGAATTCGCTTGGGACTTTCTGCAAAATGGCTTTATGAGAAGATAGATATTCATTCGGCAAGCGGATTGGGATTCGATTTGGGAGGAATTTATTCACCAAAAGAGAACTTAAAATTTGGGCTGGCCATATTGAATCTTGGTCAAAAAATC
>JALHUP010000001.1 GCA_022866585.1 Candidatus Zixiibacteriota bacterium
AGCTACCAGCACCGCGTAAGTAGGTAACTCTAACGTTTACCGAAACATTAGGCGAGACAAAGTAACCGACTTCTCCAAAGATGGTGGGACCATTGTCGATGTGATCAATGTCGACATGTCCACCAATCACCTCAACATACCCGGCGACTTCATCCATACGATTATTAAACTTTGTCATACTGTAAAATCCCCACCCACCACCAAAACTGATCTCGAACCTCTTCTTGGCAGGGTTTGTGAGCTCTCTGCCTTCTGCATATAACTGAGCCTCAAACAAAAAAATAGCAATCAAAGTAAATAAAGAAATCTGTAAGATCACCTTGTTCCTAAACATAAAGACTTCCTTGCACCACATTAAATGTTTGTGCCATAGGGTAAAACTTCTCAATTAGTGAAGACTATATCTCTTATTACGTTACCCTTTACCGATCGGTTGAGCTCTTCAATTATCTTTCTTTTCATAAAGAAAAGCTCATTTCTCCAAGAAGCATTCTCCACACTAACAAACAGGATCGAATCTCTAACCCTAAGAGGATTAGCCTTGGAGGCAATTCTTTCACCAACTAACCGGCTCCAATTTAAAACGATATTCTCCTCCTTTAACCGCCGATCAATTCCCAAATTCCTCAGGTTTTTGGTTAGAATTTTCCCTATCTGTTCGGGATTATTTGATCTTCTAATCATAACTTAATAATATAATATCACTTATCCTTTTAGGCAAGTATTTTTTGATGAATTTCTCACTTTTGGAATGCTCCTGCCGTAAACTTTCACTCCTCCCTTTTTGCAACATTAACTAATAGTAGTGTATTTAATTAGTCCTTTCCGCTTTTCCTGATTGGGACAAAGAATATTTGGTTACTGTATAAATAGAACCCCCCCCTGGTAAAGATTCCAATATGTCTGGATACTTTAGGGTAGCTTTGACTCTTTCTAAAAACATCGATCTTCCGGACACAGAATGCGTGCCTGGAAGATCGATGTTTTCCCCCTCACTATTCTGCTAACCGGAGTGGCATCAAAAGATAAAGACACTCCTGCCCTTCTTTCTTCTCGGAAGAGTAAATCATTGCGGCTGATACCGGAGTGCCCAACTCAAATATCACTTCATCTCCATCGATCTGCTTAAGTACGTCCATGACATAGCTGGCATTGTACCCGATATCCATGGGCTCGGCAGTATAATCGCAGACCAGACTTTCCTTAGCTTCCCCTCCCAAGTCGAAATTAGCCGAGGATAGCTCTAAAGTATCTTTTTTAAAGGAGAACTTTATTTGGTGAGTCAAGGTGTTGGCTAATATGGATACCCTTCTGATGGTGCTGGTCAATAGGTCTTTGTTCACAATCAATTTCTTATCATTGTCTTTGGGAATGACCTGTTCAAAGTTTGGGTATGGTCCCTCGATTATGCGAGATGCTATGATAGAATCATCTAAATTAAAGATTATGTTATTTTCCCCGAAGATTACCCCAATCTCTTTTTCCTCTCCGCCTTTGGCGGAATCAGCTAACAATTTTACCAGAAGATTAAGAGCCTTGGGTGGTATTATAATGTCATCATGGAGACCTTTTAGTTTATTATTCTTTTGAGATATTTTAGCCAAACGATGTCCATCCGTAGCCACCATTTGCATAGACTTGCCGGAAGTCTGCCATAAAACTCCATTCAGGGCGGGTCTGGTTTCATCAGTTGAGACCGCAACGACCGTTTTTTGGATCATTTCCGCTAACTCCCCACCGGGAATTTTGATTTGTTTGGCTAAATTTGCCGTAGGGAGCTTGGGGAATTCATCACTGGGAATTCCTGATAGTCTATAGTTTCCATGTTCAACCTTTAACTCCATCCTGTTTTCGGTAACCTCTATTTCAATTTCCGATTCGGGAAGCTCCCTTAAAATTTCAGCAAAGGTTCTTGCCGGTATGGTTATGGATCCTTTCTTGGTGGCAGAGATGGGGATGGTTGTAATCATAGATATATCTAAATCGGTAGCGGCTAACTTAAGTTTTGAATCTGTGACTTCCACCAGCATATTGGACAAGACCGGTAATGTGGTTCGGGTGGGAACAACATTCAAAACATTTTGCACCGCAGAGAAGATTTTATTTTTGGGTGTTGAAAATTTCATAAACAACCTCCTTTAAGATAAAGTTTATTAAATTTTAGAAATACTTATTAATAATAAGGAATGTGTAAATCTTTATGGTTTACACTATTCTTTATTAATCCTATGTCAGGTTTTGTTTTAATATAACACATTTTACGATTCCAATGTGTATAAATATATTAAGAATTTGTGTAATTAAGATAACGCAAACCATTTTTTCACTTACCCACGAGTTTCCACCAAAAACCCAACAAGATTTAAACATATAGGGAATTAATGATTTCATCCACCCTTAACTTTAAATTGTGATCTTTTTTTATATTCTCCGATACCAAAGTACAAGCATAAATAACGGTAGAATGGTCTCTTCCTCCAAAGTGGGATCCAATGGTCTTTAAAGAATTATTGGTCAGACTACGGGCCAGATACATAGCTACCTGGCGGGCAAGGGCTATTTCCTGTGTCTTTCTTTTGGAGCACAACATCTCCGGTGAAAGGTTGTAACTTACCGCCACCCTTTTTTGAATTTGATCGATGTTGATCTGTTTGGTTCCATTTCTTATGGTATCTTTCAAAACCTCTTTAGCCAAATCCACGGTGATCTCCTTGGAATGAAGGGAGGCATACGCCAAAAGCCTGATCAATGAGCCCTCCAATTCTCTGATGTTTGAAGTTATGCTATCCGCAATGAAAGTGGCGACCTCGATGGGAATAGATATTCCATCAGACTCTGTTTTTTTATTTAAAATAGCTATCCGGGTTTCTAAATCCGGGGGCTGGATGTCGGTCACCAATCCCTGCTGAAAACGCGACCACAGTCTTTCCTCTAATCCTTTAATTTCTCTGGGAGGTCTATCTGAAGTTAAGACTATCTGCTTCCCGTTTTGGTACAAGACATTAAAGGTGTGGAAAAACTGAACCTGGGTGCTCTCTTTTCCGGCGAAAAACTGAATGTCATCCAAAAGTAAAACATCCACGTTTCTATAAAGATTGACAAAATCCTTGGTGGTGTTTGAGGTAATGGAGTTGATGAAATCGTTGGTGAACTTCTCCGAGGTCACATAGAGGATCTTAATGTCTTCATATTCCTCTCTGGCAAAATGTCCGATGGCTTGGACCAGATGAGTCTTGCCCAGCCCCACCCCCCCATAAATGTATAAGGGGTTGAATTTAGTTTTGCCGGGTGCCTCAGCCACAGCCATGGCCGCAGCATGGGCGAACTGGTTGCTTTCACCAACCACAAAGGCATCAAAGGTGTATTTGGGATTAAGCCCCATCTCCCCCCGAAAAGGATCCGTGGAAAGTTTCTTTTTGGAAGTAGGCCCTGCGCGTTCGAAATTAATGGACATCTGTGGATGATAATCGCGAGAATCTTTAGAGATACAAAAGGTCAAGGGCAGATCCTTTTGCGTCACCTCTTTGATGGTCTCTTTGATCAAAGTAAGATAATGTTCTTCCAACCAATCTGCGACAAACCTATTGGGAACAGCCACATTAATTTTCCCATCTGAGGAAGGTAGGCCCCTGGTCGCCCTTAACCAGGTATAAAAACTATGTTTTTTTATTCTTTGTTTCAACCCGGCGAGGCATTCCTCCCAAACTTGAGCACTGTCGATTTGCCCAGATGAGCTCAGACTAACTTCCATCTGGGGGCAAACATCTTCTTGCATATTTCCCTCTCGAAATTAACAAAAAGCCAATTGCCTGTTATAGACAATCGTTCTCAGCTACTTTAGTGGCGTGAACAAATGGTTCGATTTCGCTCACTATTAAATGACAAGTTATCCACATTTGTAGATAAATCTTAACTTCTCACCGAAATTCAAATTATATAGATTGAAGTTAAAAGAAAAGAAAGATTTCCACAATTTATTCAAAAATCTAAACTCCCTTTATCCTATGGCTTGTATGAAGTTGTGAGAAACCGCACAAATTATTCACATCTTATTAACACATAACCACTTATAGATTTTCCACTTGCATAATAATTCATAAATTCTGCTTGTCAAGTTTTTTTCTTAACAAACCCAAAAAAAGTTTTAACCTGCTGGAATTGGTCTTATTATAAGAATATCTTTCTTGGAGTTTGAGCGATTATGGTTTCACCCATCATTCGATTTTCGATAACATAAAACGTCTCCTTTATTTTGTTAAGATTTATAATGATATGATCTTTTGCATTTCTATTTATTCGGGAAAACCTTGAATTTTGAGGGTCTCAAAGCGTGCAATTTTTTGGGGAGATAAACACGGGGTTTTTTCCTTGACTAAAATCATACTGGAACTTATATTGGCTTGTCATATGAAAGGATAAATATTTTGGAACAAAAATCGATCAAGGAGAAAAGATGAAAAGAACCTTTCAGCCGTCAAAGATAAAAAGAGCCAGAGATCATGGCTTCAAAAAGAGGATGTCTTCTAAGGGGGGGAGAAAGGTTTTGAAAAGAAGAAGGACAAAGAAGAGAGCAAGACTGACGGTGTAAGTTCCTAAGCGATGCTTTTTAACACAAAAGACTCCTGAGGCAGAGAAGTAATCATTTTCAACGAATAGCCTGATAAATCAGGCAACTACAATAATTAACGCCGTGGTCAAAAAGAGGTTGGTTCGATAAGCTCACCACGCTATGGAGAATTGTGGCTTTCCTAAAAAGATAAGGGTAAAGAAGGAATCGGAGTTCAATCAGATTATAAAAAACGGAGCTAAAAAATCTGGGGAGGACATAACTTTATTTCGTTTCCGTTCTCCGGATGAAGGGCAAAAGTTCGGAATCAAAATCTCCAGGGGGATGAAGGGAGCCGTTAAAAGGAACAAGATAAAAAGGATAATAAGAGAAATTTTGAGAAAGAATAAAGACAGATTTGATCCCCACGAAAAAGTGGTGGTGTTGGTCAAATCGCCAAACAAAGTTATGAACCGTAAGGTTCATACTCAAGAGATAAATCTTGACAGACTAAAAGAGGAACTGGAGAATTTAATCAAGTGAAAAGTATAGAAAAATGTAGGGACAGGGTTTATCCCTGTCCGGATAAGGATAAAGGATTCACCGGAAAGGTTCACCCGGAAGTGCTGTCCTTACAATATCTTGCAGTTTTTTTGATAAAAGTATATCAGAACACTTTAGGATTTATTTTTCCTCAAGCTTGCAGATTTTATCCGTCTTGTTCTGAATATTCAATTCAAGCTTTAGAAAGGCACGGTTTTTTTAAAGGAGGATGGCTATCTGTTAGAAGACTTTTGAGATGTCATCCCTTTAATTCAGGCGGCTATGACCCGGTTGAGTAGCATCAGAAGTCTAACGTTGTTGCGGGGTACCTTACCCCGCAACACTCAAGATTCGGGGTGAAGGTCCATCCTGAAGGGCACCCCGAACCAGCATTTGATAATTCAAATGAATTCTTTACATAGGAGAAGTTTGTGGACAAAAGAACCATCATAGGTTTTATATTGATAGCGCTGATCATCATCTTTTATCCGAAGTATATGGATTTAATAACCGGTGGCAAAAAAGCGCAAAGACCACCAGTTGAGCAGGGAAAGATGGCAGATACCACTCAACAGATTACTCCACCTTTAGTTGGAGAAAAGAAGATTACATCCCCAGAAAAATTTGAGGGAAAGGCT
Source organism: Candidatus Zixiibacteriota bacterium (assembly GCA_022866585.1). Classification (GTDB taxonomy): domain Bacteria; phylum Zixibacteria; class MSB-5A5; order MSB-5A5; family SM1-73; genus SM1-73. The sequence goes on from JALHUP010000001.1 coordinate 5,728, forward strand.
GGAGTTTTGGTGTCCGTAGATACAACCTTGCCGGAAAAGATCGTAACCGTTGATACAAAATTGTATATCGCAAAGTTTACCACTAAAGGCGGGGAGCTTAAAAGCTTCGTTCTGAAAAAATATCAATACTCTGATGGTGCAAACATCGAGCTTTTGCCTTCTGACACTCCTCCTTCTTTGAATTTAAGTTTCCCGGATAGTGCTTTCAGCTTGTCCGCATTTAACTTCGAGGTGAACAAAGATACACTTCTTCTTGATGAAGCTACCTCAACCGGAGCAATAGACTTCACTCTAAACACCGCATCAGGATCTCAGATTATAAAGAGATACAAGTTCTACAATGACCGATATAATTTTGACCTGGAGTTCGAGATCACTAATCTGAGCCAATTAGACTTAGGAAGGAAGTATCTTTTTGTCTGGTCCTCCGGACTCAGATCGACAGAGAAAAACAGATCTGAAGATTTATCCTATTTTTCTGCTTATTCTATGATGGGGACGGAGTTAGCTGAAACAAAGAGTTTCCAACAACCAAAGGGCGCCGAAGTTGGGATCATGCAAGAATCTGGTTCCGGGGAGACCAAATGGGTGGCTGAAAGAACAAAATATTTTGTCGTCGCCTTAGTGCCCATCTCAAGAGGTGGTTCCGGATTTATTGCCTCTGGTCAAAGATGGGTTGAACTTAAGGGCAAGGAGAGATTTGAGACAAAGAACATAAGCGTTTCTTTGGAGATGCCAACAGAGAAGGCGACCTCTTTGAAGGACAAATTCATGATCTATATAGGTCCTATTGATTATCATACTCTGAAAAGTTACAAAATCGGACTGGAGAACATCGTCAATTTGGGCTGGAAGATCATTCGTCCTTTCTCCATAGCTATCTTATGGCTTTTCGTGAACTTGCATAAGGGTATTCCCAATTATGGGGTGGTGATTATTCTTTTCACCATCTTAATAAAAATCGCTTTTCATCCTTTGACTCATAAAAGCACCAAATCCATGATGAAAATGCAGGAGCTTCAGCCCAAGCTTTCGGAGTTGAAAGAAAAATATAAAAAAGATCCAGCCAAATTGAATCAGGAGACCATGAAGCTTTATAAGCAAGGGGGGGTGAATCCTTTGGGTGGATGCCTCCCTCTTCTTTTTCAGATGCCGATATTTTACGCACTTTTTGTGGTCTTTCGTAGCACCCTCGAGCTGAGGGGGGCGAAATTTGTCTTTTGGCTTAAAGACCTTTCTCAAATGGATCCCTACTATGTTCTCCCCATAGTGATGGCCGCCACCATGTTCTGGCAGCAGAAGATCACCATAAAAGATCCCAAGCAAGCCGCATTAGTCTACCTCATGCCCATTATGTTCTTTTTCTTCTTCTTTAAATTCCCTGCCGGACTAACTTTGTATTGGACGGTATTCAATATTTTATCTTTGATAGAGACTTATTATTTCAAGCACAAAGGTTTCCATCCCTCTTCTCTGACTTTTAAACCACCGCCTGCCAAAGCATGAAAACTGTGGAGTCAACAAATGAAGCGGATAAAGGATTCCGTTAAGTGTCTCAAAAATGTCATTGCGGGGAGCGAAGAGACGAAGCAATCCCAGAAAAAGTGTTGAAAATAAAGAGATTGGCACGCTAAACTGAAAGGGTAACCTAAATGGAAATAATTTCGGCAACCGATTCTCAAGTCTTCGAAATTGTGGAATTATGGAAAGAATTCTGGGACTACCACCAGAAAATGGATCCTAAATTTTTTGTCATGAGCGAGGATGGTCCCTCGAAATTTGAAGAGTATCTTAGAGATCTGATCAAATCAGATGATGCGCAGGTCTTGGTGGTTTTGGATGAAGGTCAAATTGTGGCATATTCTATTGCCCAAATACTCAAGCGTCCTCCCATAGCCAAGCATCCCGAGTATGGGTTTATCTCCCACTTGTGTGTAAAGTCAGAATACCGTAGAAAAGGTTTGGGGAAGCAGATTTTGGACAAAATCTTAGAATGGTTCAAGTCCCGCCAGATCGACAGAATCGAATTATCGGTCGTGGCAAAAAATCAGATAGCCTATTCTTTTTGGAAAAAACAGGGCTTTGAAATTTTCCTGCATCGCATGTTCCTTGCTAAATAATACCCACTCATTTATTTCTGATACAAAGTTGTCCCCTCTCCCCCGAGGGGAGAGGGAAGGTTGAAAATCCCGCCCTTCGACTGGCTCAGGGTGGTGAGCGAAGTCGAGCCACCAGAGGCGGGGGTGAGGGGGTAGGATCGAACGTTGTTGCGGGGTACCCCTACCCCGTAACTTTTCTCTACTTCCTATGGTTGTTTCTTCCCCAACGAAGATTATAGAATAAAAAAGCTTGGTTGGCAAGCCATAAAGGCTTGCCTACGCGGAACTTAAGAAAAAAGAGAAAAAGAGCTTGCTTGTAACAGAGGATAGCTTAGTCATACCGCATCAGTGGACGCAAACGTATTAGTAAAAAAAGCTTGACTGTTAAAAGAAAAAAATATAATATATGGGAAAAGACATCGGAAAACAAAAAATGAGGAGGTGCATTATGTCTAAAGTATTGAGCAAGACGAAATCCATAGGATTGAAT
>JALHUP010000063.1 GCA_022866585.1 Candidatus Zixiibacteriota bacterium
ATTCTTAATTCTTCGCATGGCTTTCTGCCCATAATCCTTCACCAGCGTGGGGTTGAACAACACCCTCTGTAACTTCTCTTTTAGATCGGTTACGGAAGAGAATGAGATGGCACAGTTTCCGGTTACCTCTCGATGTTCGGGCGTATTCAAAAAAAGAACGCAGTTTCCGTATCCCAGAGCTTCAACTAAAGCCGGATGGGTTCCCCCCACTTCGGTAGCTTGGACATAGCAATAGGCATTCTGCTGTAATGCCTTGTAACGCTCACCGAAAACATAACCCAGGAATACTATACGCGGGTCTTTGGTGCTTTTGAGTTCTCTAATGTATTCCGGAGCATAAAGGGCATCTCCCACAATAGCCAATTTAAAATCCGTCTTGACCTGTTCGAAAGCTTGAATAACCAGGTGAGCATTGTTCTCTGGTTCCAGTCGGCTTACATAGAGAACGTATTTTTCAGGCTCCAAACCGAACTCTCGGATTTTATCCGGCGAGATCTTCCGGGAGGTGCTGGCTCCATAGGCGATCATACAGGATGGTTTAGCGTAATGATCCCAATAGTAGTCTTGAATTACTTTCGCATCAGTGACTATTCCATCAGGCAAAAAGGTGGACAGCCACTCAGACAGATGGTAATAAGCCTTGCCCAGCTTGTTCCATTTCTTACGCTTCCGTTCAATACCATCTACATTAACCAACACCCTCTTCCCGCTCAACCGAGGTATCCATGAGAAGATACTATTAGCTGCATTGCAGATTAAAACCAGATCATATTTTTGTCCTAAAATGTGGAGAACCGATATGAAGGTATGGGCAACTGTATCAAGATACTTGTGCTTAATGGTGGGCAATATAACCAATCTGACACCTTTATAGAATTTATCAGAAGTTTTCACATTGTTTTTCCTGCCATAGACCGTGACCTCATGTCCCCGTTTGACCAAACGGGTGGCCAGCTCTTCGGCGAAAGTTTCGAATCCGCCGTAGTTGGCGGGAATTCCTCTAATTCCGGTAATGGCGATTTTCATTGTTCTTAACCTCGGTGAAATTTATGATTTTATTTATTCCAATTTCCGGGCAATGATTAGCATGGTATCATACAAATTATATGAAAATATGTTTTTGGTGAACTTGTAAAACCGGAAAGCAAACCCCTCTTTAAGACCTCTCCAGCCACCGAAAGGATAATAAGGATCTAATGAATCCAATATAATTTTAAAGCCAGATTTCTCAAGAAAACTTTTCAAGGGTCTGAAAGTAAAATGAGATAAATGGATTTCAGAGTGGTTTTGTGGATCAAGCATGATCTTTTTAAACCTCCCTATAGTTTTGTACTTGCGGACTCCCAGTTTTTTAAGAAACAACTTGACACAATACTTTATAAACCCACCATGCTCGCTTAAGTATAGCCTGGACCAAGAGTTCTCATTGGGTACGGAAATAAATAAGAATCCGCCCCTTTTCAGTAGGTCGTAACACTTTTTCAATGTCTCTGAGGGATGGGGGACATGCTCCAACACGTGAGTTAAGGTTATAACATCAAAGCTGTTGCTTTGAAAACTATTTATATTCTTAAGGGTTCCTTCTATCAGTTCAACAGAGTACCTCTCTTTAGCTATTTTGATCGCTTCTTTGGATACTTCGGTGCCCTGAACTTTAAAAAATTGCCGGGCGTAATATAAAAATTGACCTATGCCCGCGCCCACATCTAATAAGTTTCCCTCTTTAGCAAAGTCAGTGATTATGGATAGTCGTCTTTTCCAAAGCAAATCTCTTCCCTCGCTCTGCTCCAACCAAACATCATATTGCCCTTCGGATGAATAATATTGAATAATATCTTCAAGGGAGGGTCTGGGATTGTCAAAAATATAGCCACAAGCTTGACATCTGCAAATATTAGATGATTTACCCAGTGTTTCCAATTCGTTGCTCTGGCACAAATCGCAACTTCTGAGTTGTTCTTGCTGCATAATCAATTCTCCTTGGAACACAGATTCATAGATACTTAAAGTTCTTCCGCAAAGGTCTCAAAACCACCGTAGTTGGCAGGAATCCCTCGGATATCGGTTATTGCTATTTTCATACCGCTCCCTTTCGATGTTTTTTAGCATACGGTTACTCATACAAATAGATTACAATAGGTACATTCTTTATTCGCCTCATCTGAAATCTTCTCTCCACAAAAAAGCTCTCTTGATTTCACATAAACTTGACTGTTCCACACTTCTGAAATTGAATCAGAGACCACAGCACCGACCTTTGGTTTGGTGTTCTTAAAACAACATGGGGTAATCGAACCATCCCAAAGGATCACCATACTCTGCCAGAGCCAATGACACTTTCCTTTTCGTTTCTCAGCGAAAGGTGAAGAAAATCTGGATTTTTCCTCGTCATAAAAAGACTTGAAGATCAAACGATCCACCTCAAGCTTCGAAGAAAGTTCCTTTATAGCTGGAATTTCAGAGTGATTCTCCTCAGTTAAGAGGAATTGCATCTCAATTATGGGAAATCTGCTTTTATATCTTCTTTTGGTCTCTTTTAGAATCCTCAGGTTGTCTATCACTTTTTCTAAGCTACCCCCTATTCGGTACCGGGAATAGCTCTCTTGGGTGGAACCATCTATGGCCACGATCAGATGTTCCAAACCAGATTTTATCATCTGTTCGGCGTGCCACCCGGAGAAGACGTTCATGTTGGAGCTAACCACCACACCAATGTCATTCTGAGTGGCATAGCCAATCATCTTATATATCTCCTTGTTTAAAAGTGGTTCGCCCCAAGCATACAGAGAGACTTTATATAGGTAATGTTTCAGCTCATCTATTATCTTTGTATAAAGAGAAAAATCCATTTTCCCATTGTTACTGGTTCGAGGATCGAAGGCACTGGGACAGCCGGGGCAAGAGAGGTTGCAAAAGGAGACGGGATCAATCTTAATCATATAGGGTTTGCTTTTCAGATTGGTCTTGCCCCTTCTTATCTCCCACTCAGCCCGAGCTAAATTAGCCATCTTCTTTAGGGTGTTATGGCGGAGGAAGGAGAAAAGATGTCTCTTAGCGATGTCCAATCTATGGATCATTTTCATTTTTTCAGAATTAAACATTTTCCCTCCTTTCCTTTAAAACCTGATAATAAAGACCTTCCAATTTCTTCATATATCCGCTTTTCTCAAAATCAAATTTCTCAGAAACTGACCTCTGGCCTGCTTGGCCCATTCTTTCCCTTTTCTGCGGGTCTTTCAAAAGATCCACCAGCGCATCTGCCAAGATTACTGGGTTATTGGGAGGAATCAGGATTCCAGTCTTATGGTTATCTATAATCTCTAAAGGTCCCCCTTGTGCAGTGGCAATCACCGGTTTTCCTGAAGCCATGGCCTGGATCAAAGAAAGGCCTAAGGGTTCTGGATTTAGGGAGGGGAGAACGAAGATATCCAGAAGGGAAATTATATCATATACGTCTTTTCTGAAACCGGTGAATATCACCCTCTCCTTTATCTTTAGTCTTTCAACCAAAGCTTTCAATTCCTCTAAAAGCATATCATGCCCGTATCTTTCATCCGCACCACCGACTACCAAAAAAACTGTTCGGGGAGACCTTTGGAGCACCTTCTCAGCAGCTTTAAGTAAGACCTGCTGCCCTTTCCAAAAATTTATCCTCGCCACCATCCCTACCACCCAAAAACCATCTTTTATACCCAGCTCCTTTTTTAATGTCTGCGAATTTATTCTCCTTGGGTAAGGTGCTAAGTCTAAAGAGTCATATAATACTTCTGCTTTCTTCTTAAAACCATCCAGGCTAATATAAGAATCTTTAACCGCTTTAGTTATGCAGAGTATTCTTGTGGACAGCTTTGACAAAATGATTGAAAGAAGAATGTTCAAAATTTTAGGCCGCAGGGTAATCTCTCGAACATGCCAAACATGGGATTTGCTGGCGCAAAAAGCGGCTACCCCTCCTACTTGTAACATACTTGAGTTGCTATGGATTATATCTATCTTATTCTTTTTGACTAATTGATACAGCTTTAAGCTGGAGAGGAAAAACTTCCATACAAAAATAAAAAATCTTAAAGGGTGCATATATTTTCTCCTCATCACTGCCAGATCTAAAATCTCAATTTTAATCCCCTTTAGTCTGGAGAGTTCGGCAAACAAATCTCCCTTATAGGGCAAAACCACAAAAGGTAAAAATCTCTCCCTATCCAGCCTTTTCACCATCTCTTTAAGGCAAACATCAGAGCCATAAAGATCGGCTGAAGGAGTTATGTAAAGAATCTTTATTTTCTTATTCATTGACTAAACTCTTTTGCAAACCCTTCTCATAAATGGCAGACATCAAGCCCAGATAGATCCAGTTGAATCCAAACCAGAAGGCTGAAGTAGACTGATATGCGGTAACCAAAGCCAAAAAGCCAATGAGCAAGGCCTTCATGGGAGTTTTGTATTTAGGATCAGCCGACAGCCTTAAAAACTTAAACCCTTTCCTGACCTGAAAGAAGATGAGGGCTAACACTAACCCCAGACCCACTAGCCCGGTATCATGCAAATTTTGGCCAAACAACATACCTAAATAGTCAGGGGCATTCTCCTGGCTGGGATCATAATGCCTTTGTCCAAAGCTGTTGGTCCCAAGTCCCAGAAGGGGGCTGGTTTTCCATTCGTCAAAAGCTAAACCTACTCTAATTAAGCGGAAGGTTACGGTGCTGTAATCCGAAAAATATGCCCCCCCTAAATCTTCTATGGTACTTGTTCCAAGAAAAGAGGTATTTAAGAAAATGGCGAAAATCGAAACAAAAATAACCAGGAACACGAGTAAACTTGGTCTCTTAAGGAAAACTTTAATTGAAGTCAATAGACTTATAAAGAGAAACGTAACTAAAATCATCCAGGCTGAACGGGTGAAACTTGCTATTACTCCCAAAAAGCTTAAGAAAAATCCCCCCCAGAGCCAAACTTTGAATTTTGCATATTCTTTAGAGAGGAGTAAGTTAAAAATTATCAAAGCTATTGAAACCAAAAAGACACCGAATATATTTGCTTCCCAAATCGTGCCGTAGACCTTAGGAATAGACATTACGGGGTCAATCTGAACTCCTCCCATATCGTTTCCTAAAAGAAAAGATAAGTAAACCGCCAAGCCAAAGACTGCTTCTAAAACCCCCACTATCAAAATAGCTTTCACCGCCTTCTCGATAGATATTTTCTTTCCCACAATATTTTTGGTCAGAAGGTAAATTCCTACCGAGAATCCCAACCACAGACAGATCCTTAAACTGGCAGTCTTATCCGGAGAATAAAGAAGGGAGGATAGCACATTGGCTAAAATCCACAGAATAGCTATAGTTCCAATTTGATCGATTTTAATTGACCTTAAGCTGGCATTTTTATTGGGCAAAAATTTGAGGGCTAATCCTAAAAGCACGATCAGAAAAACCAACTGCTCAATCTTTAAATTGCCCCAGGGGAGAGGGATGACAAAGCGGCTTAAAACCGCGGCGATCACCAAAAGATAAAAACCAAACCTGACCGAAAAAAAAGCGGCTATAGCCAGAGGAAGCCCTAAAGATATAGCCAAAGCTAAAAGAGGATTCTGGTTTGAAACCCAAGCAAAGAATAAAGAGATAAGAATCAAGATGGGGAAAAGAAAACTGACCCAGCTCTTTGCTTTTAAGGTAGAGGAAGCATTATAACTTGCCATCTGAAAGCACCTTTTTGTAAAGCTTCGTGGTTTTTAAGGCTGAACTTTCCCATGAGAAATTTTTAATCCGCCTGTAACCCAGCCTTATAAGCTCAACCCTTTTGTTTTTGTCAGTTAGCAAAACAAAAATAGCTCTGCTAATAGAAGAGACATCTAAAGGATCAAAAAACAAAGCGGCTTCACCTAACACTTCCGGCAAAGAGGAAACCCTAGAGGCCGCTACTGGCACCCCATACTGCATAGCCTCCAAAGGGGGAAAGCCAAACCCCTCATTCAAGGAGGGAAAAACAAAAAGGCTGGCATTTTTGTAAAGCTCTACCAACTTCTTATCTTCCACATAGCCTAAAAGATGAACCTTCTCTTCCAATCCCAACTTCTTAATTAGATTGACAAGATTAGCATAATCGTGACCAAAACTTCCGGCTACCACCAAATTATAATCTTTTAGCTTCCAGTCACCTATTACTTGAGCAAAGGCTTGGACTAAGCCAGTCAAGTTTTTATGAGGATCAAGGGCGCCGGAGAAGAATATATAAGGTTTGAATTTCTTGGCATATTCAAACATTTTTGGATCCGATTCCCTATGGGTCAAACCGGGATAGATCAGCTCTATCCTCTCCGGAGGTGCCTTGAAGTATCTGACTATGTCTTTTTTGGCCGCCTGGGAGATGGCGATTATTCGGGTTGATCTTTTTGCCGCTATCCGGAAAAAAACTTGAGCATATAGACGATAAAGGGTATCATAGGTTTTAGGATAGCGCATGAAGTTGGCATCAAGGATAGACGTTATCTGGAGGCAGGGAGCAAAAGCCGAACAGAGATTGGCGGGCATATGTAAAAGGTCTAATTTAAGCTTCGTGACTAAATAGGGGAGCTTTATGTGCAGCCAAAAAAGCTCTAACCCTAAGTTAATAAATTTGGTCAGGATGTTTTTCCTTTTGACCGGTTTTGGTCCTTTAAGCAAAACCAACTCAAGCTGGTCGCTGTTTGAGTTTCTGATTCCCTCAATTAGCCCTTTGACGTAGACTGCTGTTCCAGTCTGGGTCTTATCCAGAACCGAAGTATCTATCCCCACCTTAAATCTTTTCTTGTTATTCATCTTTTTAAAGTGACTTCTTATAGACCTCTAAAGTTTTTTGGGCACATCTTTCCCAGCTAAACAGGGAGGCTTGTTTTAGCCCTTTTTCTTTTAGTTGTTCTCTTAGCTTTTCATCGGAGGAGAGCCTTGCCA
>JALHUP010000420.1 GCA_022866585.1 Candidatus Zixiibacteriota bacterium
ACGGTGTTCTCCTTATCATTTATTCCCACGATGGTGCCGAACATGCCGCTGTTGGTGACCACCTTATCCCCTTTACTCAAGGCGGAGAGCATCACTTTGTGTTCCTTTTGTCTTTTCTGCTGGGGTCTCATGAGGAGAAGATAGAGTATCACTATCATGGCGACGAAAGGCAAAAATGTTAAAATCCCTCCTCCTTGCCCTCCACCCCCTTGAGTGCCCATAGCATAAGCCGTTTCAATCATAATTCCTCCAAAAATTAAAAATTCAAAAATAAAAATTTAAAGTTTTCTTTAGAAAATAAAAGAATCATTTATTAAACCCCACTGTCAGATCGGGGGATTCGGATGAATGCTTCGCATCTGACAGCTCGGCAATTTTTCGACTTCACTCTCGTCAGAGTGATAATCCTTTAAGAATTTTTCTCTCCATTCCAAAAAATTATCAGATAAAATCGCCTCTCGCATCTTTCTCATCAAGTCCATATAAAAATATAGGCTGTGTATGGTTGCCAGCCTCAGGGCGGTGATCTCTCCGGTATGAAAAAGGTGCCTCAGATAAGCACGGGTGTAATTTCTGCAGGTAGAACATCCACACTCCGAATCGACCGGCGAAAAATCATCCGCATACTCTCTGTTTTTTATAATCATCTTGCCAAATTTGGTAAAAAGCGATCCGTTTCTGGCATTACGAGTGGGCAAGACGCAATCAAACATATCCACCCCCCGGTAAACGGATTCGATCATATCCTCGGGCGTCCCCACCCCCATTAAGTATCGGGGCTTGTCTTCCGGCAGATACGAAATGGAAAGCTCAATCATCTCCTGGGTGGTAACCTTGGGCTCTCCTAAGGAGAGACCGCCTATGGCATATCCGGAAAAATTCAAATCCAACAAATATTCTGCTGACTTTCTTCTCAAGTCAGGATATGTACTGCCTTGAATTATACCAAATAAAGCTTGCTGGTGTTTGCTTGGCTTTTCTGAGACGATTCTTTCAAATTCAGTTTTACACCGTTCTGCCCACAGGTTGGTAAGATCGTTGGCTCTTTTTGCCTGTTCAAATGAACACGGGTAAGAGACCGGCTGGTCTAAAGTCATGATTATATCTGCACCCAGGGATTTTTCAATCTCCATCACTTTCTCCGGAGTAAAAAGATGATAAGAGCCGTCCAGATGCGATTGAAATCTTACCCCCTCTTCCGTGGTCTTGGTTAACGAGTTTAAGCTGAATACCTGGAATCCTCCGCTGTCCGTCAGAATCGGCTTTTTCCAGCTCATGAATTGGTGAAGACCGCCTGCTTTTTCTATCAATTGATGTCCGGGTCTTAAATACAGATGATAAGTATTGCCCAAAATTAACTCCGCTCCGATCTGGTTTAAATCCTCAGAAGACAAAGTCTTCACGGTGGCTTGGGTTCCCACCGGCATGAAGACCGGAGTATTCACTTCTCCATGCGGAGTTTTTATCACCCCAGCTCGGGCTTGGCAATTTTTATCTTTTTTAATTAGTCTAAATTCAAAGTTTTCCAATTTGATCTCAAGAAATAAAAGAACGCGAGACAAGTCTCGCTACTCCGGCAGAAGCGGGAAATGTCGATCTTAGAAAATCTATTTACTCAAATCTTTCCCTTAGTATATCCATA
>JALHUP010000064.1 GCA_022866585.1 Candidatus Zixiibacteriota bacterium
TAGTCGAAAGCCGATCCTTCGAAGATGGTTTTAGGAAGATCTTCCTTAGTGATCCATTCAGCCCGAGCTAAAATAACCGCCCGCTCGATTATGTTTTCTAACTCTCTTATGTTTCCCGGGAAATTATAATGTGCCAAAATATTCAAAACCTCAGAGTCAACCCCTTTGATTTTTTTTCCGTTCTTCTTTCCGAACTTGAGGGCAAACGATTCAGCTAAGGGAGCGATGTCTAACCTTCTTTCCCTCAAGGGTGGAAGCATGATGTTAATCACGTTGATGCGATAATATAGGTCCTCCCTGAATTTATTTTCTTTGACTAAAGACAAAAGCTCCTTGTTGGTGGCGGCGATGATTCTTATATCCGATTTTTTTAGTTTGTTGGAACCTAACGGCTCAAACTCATGGGATTGGAGAAACCTTAAGATCTTCACCTGCAGGAGGGGACTCATCTCTCCGATCTCGTCTAAAAAGATGGTCCCTCCGTTTGCCACCTCAAATTTTCCTAATTTTTTTTGTACCGCACCGGTGAAAGCACCCTTTTCATATCCGAAAAGCTCGCTTTCCAAAAGAGTCTCCGGGATAGCGGCACAATTGATGGGAAGAAAAGGCTTTTTTGAGCGACTGCTGTTAAAGTGAATGGCCCTGGCTAAAAGCTCTTTTCCGGTGCCGGATTCTCCTTCGATCAAAACTGTGGCGTCCGTATCCGCCACGTCTGCCACGGTCTTCAAGACCTCCGCCATCTGGGGGCTATTCCCCAAAATCTCATCGAATTTAAATTTTCCCCGAAGATCCTCTAAAAGTTTCTCCTGGGATTGTTTTAACTCCATGAAAAGAAAATTATTTTCCAAAGCCACCGCTACCCTCTCCCCGACCGAGCTTAAAAGCTCGGCGTCGCTTTGGGTAAAAAACGAATCAGGTCTTTTGTCGTCAAGATAGATTACCCCTAAGATTTTTTCATTCGACTTCAAGGGGACACAAAGGATGGAGACCAACTCTCTTTCTTGGTCTTCCTTCTCTTCGTCTACCTCTGAGGTCAAAAGCCCGGTGGCGCAGATGGGGTTGCCCGTTTCCAAAGCCACCTCCACCATTTTTTCATTTATCCCCGGCTTTTCTTCCTCAAGAATTTTTTTCTCTCCATCTTTGGCAATGGTTAATTTTACGTTTTTGCTTTCGTCAAATATTTTCAAAAATCCCCGTCCCGGGGAGGTGATCTCGATCACCGCATCCATCACTTCTTCCAAAAGGACACTGACGTCCCTTTCTGAAGAAATTATGTTGGAAAGCTCGTAAAGGGTTTTAAAGGTCCGACGCTCATCCTCCAGGTCTTTGGTTTCGGATTTGAATCGTTGATACTCACTGCCCAGTTTAGAGATATTTTCAGAAAAGGAATTTTCCAAAGTTGTAGCTTTCTTTTCCACGTTGTCCAGGGAGGATAGAGCCTTCTCCAGAGATTCAGTCAGTTTTTCTGAAGAGGGGTCCGAATTCAATCCGATCAAGCTTTCCTTAAGGTTGGAGATTTCCCGGTAGATCGATTTCAGATTTCTTGATCCGCTCAATCTTAAGGTCTGGGCGCTCTCTTCAACTTGATCTAAGATTGGTTTTGTTTTTTGTTTTTTCACATTTTCAATATTACTCTGAATCGAAAATTTGTCAATGAGAAATTTTGAAGAAATATTTGCAGTGAACTTTTTCTTTACTGAGACAAACGCACAAAAATTTGTTACATTCTACTTGATTCCCCCTCATCCTACCCTCTCCCCTCAGGGGAGAGGGGAACAGGTTTGCATTATAGATGCGTTTGTATTGAGAGAGTGCTTCTTCTAATGGTAGGGCAAAATTCCGCTCACATGGAGTTATCATATAAAAGTGGAGAGTTAGCGAGAAACGTCACGGACGAGGGCGTTCGTGACGAACGAGGCAAACCTCTCCCCCTTTATCCCCCTCTCCATTTCATGGAGAGGGGGTAGGGGGTGAGGTCCAAAACGTACTTTTTGGTAGAAATATAAACTGATGCGTTGGCAAGTATTTTGGAAAAGAATCTCAAGAATTACGCAGATCCGGCGATCTTCTCCCACAGGATTTTTTTGATCATTTGGAGCTTGGTAGAAGCAACGCTCCCCCCGGTCCAGGGACGATCGCAATTCTTACATATATTGATTTCATCTGGTTCTTTGCTGACCAATGCCTCCCTTAAGAATTTGACTCTTTCATTGTTCCAAATCTCCAAAATTCCATCTTCCCCCTCAATTTTTCCTATCACATATTCCGATCCAAAATCCCTACAGCATGCCAGCACCTCACCTTTCCAAGTGATGACGAAAAGCGACCAGGGATGAGTGCAAGGTTTATATTTATTGCCTTTCACTTGAGTGGCAATTATCTTTTGGTCGATATTGCCGATCCATCTGTGAGCTTTCAGTTGTGAAAACCTGTCCACTGGCAGATCTTTAAACAAGCCTTTCAAATCAGAGAGGAACTTGTCCCTTTCTCTTTGAGAGGTTAGGGCAATGGTGGACATGTCGCGAATTTCTATTTGGGGATAATCTCGACCGAGTTTCTTTTTTAAAACAAGGAGATTTTTAAGATTTGCGTAAA
>JALHUP010000421.1 GCA_022866585.1 Candidatus Zixiibacteriota bacterium
ATAAATGGGGTGAAGAGGTCTATGGGCACCGGGAAGATGATGGTGGAGTTCTTCTCCGTTGCCACCTCCGCGAGGGTGGAGAGGAACCTCAACTGAATTCCCACCGGAGTCCTGCCGATGATCTCAGCGGCGGCGGCTAACTTCTCTGATGCTTGATACTCTCCTTCCGCATGTATAACCTTGGCTCTTCTTTCTCTTTCCGCCTCCGCCTGGCGGGCGATGGCTCTCTGCATATTTTCTGGCAGGTCTACGTTTTTCACCTCCACCACCGACACCTTAATTCCCCAAGGCTCGGTCTGATCGTCGATGATCTTTGCGAGTTGCTCATTTATCTTCTCCCGCTTGGCTAAAAGGTCATCCAGCTCTACCTGTCCCAACACGCTTCTTAAGGTGGTCTGGGAAATCATGGAGGTGGCATAGAGAAAATCTTCCACCTCCACGATGGCTTTGTTTGAATCCATCACTCTGAAGTATATCACCGCATTAACCTTGACCGAGACGTTATCCCTGGTGATCACATCCTGAGCCGGCACGTCCATGGTCACCACCCTCAAGCTTACCCGGACCATCCTGTCTACAATCGGAATCAAAAATATCAAGCCCGGTCCCCTTGCTCCCATCAACCGACCCAATCTGAATATTACCCCCCTTTCATACTCCCTTAAGATCCTGACAGCATTTGCCAGGATGAACAGCCCAATGATGACAAGGACCAATACACCTGCTCCAGCCATAACTACCTCCTTTGTTTGGTAATTTGAAGTTATTCGTTATTCGTCATCCGTCATTCGTCATTTCTTATTTTTTCTTGGTCACTTTCAAGGTTAAATGTTCCACTTCCTTCACCACTACCTTTTCCCCCTGTTCGATGGGTTCATCTGCTTCCGCCTTCCAGATTTCGCCGTGAACGAAGATATATCCTTCTGGTTTCAAGGCGGAACGTGCCACCCCCACCTCTCCCACCATGCCAGCCTCTCCGGTGGTAGTTTTTCGCCTTTGCGCCCTCACGCCCATTCCCACTGCAAAAACGAAGAAAGCCGCGGTGGCTAGGACCACAAATATTATCACGGATAAGGATGCACGCATGTATGGTTCGGGCGACTCAAAAAGCATTAAAGATCCCAAAAGCATAGATATTATCCCTCCTATAGTCAAAGCCCCATGACTTACGATCTTCACCTCTAAGATAAAAAATATTAAAGCTAAAGCCATCAAAAGCAAGCCCGCATAGTTTATGGGCAAGCTCTGAAAGGAGAAAAATGCCAGGATCAAACATATCCCTCCGATGATTCCCGGAAAGATAGCTCCCGGATTGGATAACTCAAAGAATATTCCCAACATTCCCAAGCTGTAGAGGATATAAGCAATATTGGGATTGGTGATAACCCCCAAGATTTCATCCCGCAAACTTATCCTTATTCTTTTTACCTCCACCCCTTTGGTATTAAGAGTTCTCTCACCAGAGGGAAGCGACACTTTTCTTTGGTCGCAGGAATCCAAAAGCTCTCTTAAGTTATTTGCCACCAAGTCGATGACCTTCAGCTTCAAGGCTTCATATTCGGTAATGGAGGAGCTTTTCCTCACCGCTTCTTCAGCCCATTCTGTATTTTTTCCTCTTTTGGAAGCTATAGTTTTTATATAAGCGGCCGCATCGTTTTCGACTTTTTCCATCATGGTGGAATCTACCTGCGCTCCCAAAGTCACCGGATGAGCCGCACCTATGTTTGTTCCTGGAGCCATAGCGGCGATGTGTGCGCTTAAGGTGATGAAAACTCCAGCAGAGCCTGCCCGGGATCCGCTGGGGGAGACATAAACGATCACTGGAACCTCACAGTTCAGGATCTCCCTTGTTATCAACCTCATGGATTCATCTAATCCCCCTGGGGTATTGAGTTCTATCACCAGAGCTTCTGAGCTGTCCTTGATGGAGGATTCGATTGCTTTTAAGATGATGCGTGAGGAGATAGGACCAATGACCCCGTCAATGGTTACCAAGTCAATATGCCGTTGTGGAGCAAAAAGAAGACTAACCCAAGAAAACAAAAGAAAAATCACATAGATTAAAACTCTCTTATGGTGAGTTAATCGAGCCATTTTATGGTGAGCTAGTCGAACCGTCTTTTTCATAAAAGCCCATTCCTTAGAGATTTAAAAATCCCTTATTCTAGAATTTCAAACTTAAAATAACTAAATGAAGAAAATAAAGCAACAAAAATTATCAATAAAATTTGCTTAAAGGGAAAATCCTTTTCTTGCTCCAGTGGATGTCATCTATCATCCACTCCCCTTTGGCGGGATGGAGAGGAGAAAAAACGGGTGAGGTCTTAGCCTCGTAGGTCAGGAGCACGGGGCTCCTCACCTACTACAACTTTACGTTGGACTGATTTGATCAGCTGGATTGAGTTGTTATTAGTTTTCTATTTGAAACCAATTTTTTCTTTTTCGCTCTTAGGAAAATTGGAATTCAAAAAATGAATGCAAGGCTCCTTTTAAAATGGGTAGATTAGCCTTTATTTCTTCAAATTCTCTTATATAACCCGTATCTAAATTTGGATCATATCGTTTCAAATGAGAAATAGTCATCAAGATGGTCTGATCTACTTCTAAAATTTTCTTCGTTTTTTCGAGCAAGGCATTGAAATTATTAGCATAGGAAGGATAACCACTCACTGCCTGTTCACTTTTATTCATTGTTTCTTGCATCCCTGCTATCTGTTGCGCAAGCACATATGCTTCTTTTGCAATTTCGATTAAATTATTTCCTTCCATTTTTTCACCTCATTATCAAAGTTTTTATAACTATTAATTATATGGTTTCCGCATGAGAACCTTCCTCTGCCTTGCCGCCAGCCTCGTAGGTTAGGTGACCTGCGCACCTGACGAATAGATGCTCAGAAACACAAGACTCCTGCCTACCGCTACTTTTTCATAAAAGACAATTCCTTAAAAATTGAAAATCACCTATTTTAGAATTTCAATGCTAAAATAACCAAGATGACAAAATAAAGCAACAGAAATTATCAACAAAATGGACAGGTATAGGTACCTGATATCCACTTTTGTCTTTCTTTTTATAGGATAAGGGAAGCAGTGTTTCCAGTCTGATAGGGGGTAGATTCAGCACACCTTTATCTACTTGGGGGAATTGGTATGAATGCATACGCATTTCTTGATCTGGGCTTGTCTCAAGATCCTGCGGACAATTCCGCAGAAATTCTTTTATCATAATAACGTTCTTGCATCGGGCTACTCCTCTCTTTTTTAATCTCACTATATTCTATTAAGAGGAGGAGCCTTTGTCCACTTTTTTTCTTCACCTTTCCTTTTATTTGTCAGCACGTTAATACAATCCACTGCAAAATTTTGGGGAAAGTCCGGAAAATAGCTCAAAGAAGATGAAGATTAAGAAAAGAAAGTCGATAAATAGAATATTGAATAAGCAAGAAAATAAGGTGGGCTACCTCCCCAATTAAGAAGAGAGAATAAACCCTTCAAAAAATGAATCTGGTCAAAAAGCTAAGTCTGTTCTTCACAATTTTTTTCCTCCTCTACCAGAATCTTTCTGCCCAAACGAAGGCCATCGTCATAGTCAAAAGCAGTAGCTCGGATCCTTTCCTGAAGGCGGTGGAGGGATTTAAAAAGGAGATCAGAAAAAGCCAAATAGAAGCCATGTTCGTGGAATACGATGTATCCGATGAATCAAACCCAGAACCACAGATTGCTCAAAAGATTCAAGATTTAAAACCCGACCTGATAGTCACCATCGGCTCAAGATCGACGGCGATAGTCTCCCAAAAGATCAGAGATATACCTATAGTTTTCTCTATGGTCCTAAATCCGGTCTCCAGTGGATTCGTCCAGAGCATGAGGTCCTCCGGGAATAATCTGACCGGAGCATCTTTAGATATTCCCATCAGCATTCAGCTGGAAAAATTTAAGTTCCTCGTTCCCAAATTGAAGAAGTTGGGAGTCCTTTTTACTCAGGATTCAAAGCCAGTGGTAATCGAAGCCCAGAGCATCTGTAAAAAGATGGGGGTAGAGCTGGTTTCGAAGTTAATCTCTTCGGAAAAAGAGATACCTGGGGCAACAGAAGCTTTAGCCCAAGAGGTGGACGGTCTATGGGCAGTGGCAGATACCATAATCTTCACCCCCCAATCCACTCAATATATACTTCTTTACACCTTGAGAAATGGGTTACCCCTGATGGGACTTTCTCCCTCTTTCGTTAAGGCTGGAGCACTATTCACCTTAGCTTGTGACCATAAGGATGTGGGAAGACAGGCAGGAGAGTTGGCTTTGAGAATACTTTCCGGGGAGGAGTCTTCGCAAATTCCGATCACCATTCCCCGAATGATTTATCTATGTCTGAATTTGAGAACCGCAGAGCAGATAAACCTAAAGATACCAGACAACATAGTCAGTGTAGCTAAGGAGGTCTTCAAATGAAAATGCCGTCCCTTGCATTCACCTTCGGGCTGAAGATGAGATTTGTCCTGATCATCTCCTCCTTGATCCTTTTCACCTCAGTGATACTAAGTGGGTTTCTGATCAAGAAACAAAGTGAGCTGATTCAAGGGGAATTGGAAAAGAGGGGAGAATCTTTGGTAAAAAATCTGGCTTATAATAGCGAATATGGGGTTTTGGTGGAAAATAAGGATATCCTTTTGAATCTGATCAAAGGACTGGTGCTACAGGAAGATGTTGCCTATATTATAATCCAGGATAGAAATGGAAATATCTTAGCCCAGCTTGATTCCCAAAGGTTTCCTCCGTCTTCTGCAGGTCAAAAGAAATCTGTCACCTCCGAAGCTTTTGAAAAGGAAGGTTTGTGTACAATACATTATGAAGAAGAGAAGGGAAGCGGATTTTGTAACTTCAGCTATCCTATCCAGACTACCAAAGTTCTGAGATCTAAAGAGGAAGTAGGAATAATATTTGACCAACAAGCTGGTTTTGGGATAAAGGAGGAAAAGATCGGGGTGGCGCATGTGGGAATGTCCTTAGCCAACATGCGTAAAGAGATGGCCAGCATGAAAAACATGATAGTGTTGTTGACCGCGCTGGTGGTGGGTATCGGGATTTTGCTTACCATCTTTCTGGTCAACATCATCGTTAACCCCATCCAACAATTGGTTTTCGCCACAGACAAGGTGGCTAATGGCGATTTGGCTCAGATGGTCAAAGTGAGAAGAGGGGATGAGATTGGGAAGTTAGCTTCCGCCTTTAACCGCATGACCAATTCGCTGAAAGAGTCCAGAAATGAAATAGAGGAATATAATAGAACCCTGGAAAACAAGGTCAAAGAAAGGACTATGGATCTGGAGAAAACCGCAAGACTTCTGCAAGCCGAGTATAACCGATTAGATGCCATCATCAACTCTCCCAACTTAGGGATCGTGATCGAGGATAAAGAGTGCAATATCCAATTCATGAACAAATCCTTAATCGATGCCTTCGGAAATCAAATAGGGGAAAAATGTTATGAGAAATTCAAAGGGCGAAAGGAAAAATGTGAGGTGTGCCCCATCGACGAGATTTTAATAAAAGGAAAGAAAGTATTTAACTATTTGGATCAGGATCAGGCAGGGAATTATTATGAACTCTCCGCCGCCCCTTTTCAGGATGAAAAAGGAGAAAAGTATATCTTGGAAACCTTGAGAGATATAACTGAACAAAAAAAGTTGGAGCTGCAGGTAAAAGAACATACTCAAAATCTTGAAAAAGCCAATGCCGAGCTGGAAGACGCCTTAAAAAACTTAAAAGGGGCGCAAGCTCAACTGATTCAGGCGGAAAAGATGGCGGGCATAGGACAGCTGGCGGCTGGTGTGGCTCATGAATTGAATAATCCCTTAGGTGGAATTTTAGGCTACTGTCAATTTGCTTTAGAGAAGATAACCAAAAAGCCTTTGAAGGAACTGACCGGGGAGGACATCTCCAGTTATTCTCAATATCTAAAGGATATAGAGCAACAATCCAAAAGATGCAAAGCCATCATTCAGAGCCTTTTAAAATTCAGTCGGGCTTCGGTTAAAGAGGATTTCGAGCCAATCGATGTCAATTCCGTTTTAAAGGAGACTTTTACTTTTGTAAACCATCAATTGGAGAAGCACAAGGTGAAATTGAAAGAGGTCCTTTCCCCCTCTTTGCCCCGCATCTCGGGGAATACCAGTCAACTTCAACAGGTCTTTACCAATTTAGTCTTAAATGCCGTCCAGGCTATGCCCGATGGAGGTAGGCTGACCGTCTTGGACAAAGTATCTGAAGACAAAAATAGTTTAGAAATCTCTTTTGCCGATACGGGGGGAGGTATCTCTAAAGAGAATTTGAGTAAGATTTTTGAGCCTTTCTTCACCACCAAAAAGGTGGGGCAAGGGACCGGCTTGGGCCTATCGGTCAGTTATGGTATAGTTAAAGAGCATGGAGGAAATATTGAGGTGGAAAGCACGGTGGGGAAAGGAACTACCTTCACCGTCATCTTGCCCCTCAGAAGAGAAGCAGAGATAAACGAATCCAAAGACAAGAGAGCTTATCCGGAAGAGGTGGGTGTGGCTTCCTCCTGAAGGAAGGTCACAATCTGCCGATAATAGAAACGATCCTTCCCGTTCTTAAATTAAGCCAGGAGAAACGAAAGACAAGCAACGGTGGTGAGCCTATGAAAATCTTGGTGGCAGATGATGATCCGGTTATCCGGAAACTCCTTTGTCAGGTGCTTTCGGAAGATGGACATAAAGTCAGCCTAGCTACAAATGGAGCCCAGGTTATAGAGAAAGTGCAAAAGGAGGATTTCGAGCTCCTCCTCTCAGATGTGCACATGCCGGTGATGAACGGATTGGAAACTTTGA
>JALHUP010000422.1 GCA_022866585.1 Candidatus Zixiibacteriota bacterium
ACTTACACCTTATGTTTCTATTTTATTATTGTCGTCAAGACTGAATGACCTCTTGACTTAGGATACATTCTAATTGGTTTCCCCTCACCTTTCCCCTCTCCCCACAAAGGAGAGGAATATAGAGGAACAATTTCTAATCAGAAATAAATGCGTTCGTATTAATACGGGAAACCAGATCAATTGTTTAGGTCAGAAAAAGATTCTTCTATTTCATTCAAAATGATTTCCAATTCCATTAGCCTTTTTATGGAAAAGTCTGGTGCTAATCTAATATCTTGAGAGTGGATTGAAGCATAAGAGGTTTTGTTCGGGTTATAATGGACCGAGATCATGCCAGCATTTTTTGCTCCCAGGACATCCAACTCGACTATATCTCCTATATGTAAGGAAGTTTTGGGATGGCTTTTCAATTGGTCCAAGGTGTAAAGAAAAATCCGAGGATCGGGCTTCCGAATTCTAAGCTCGTTGGAAAAAGTGGTAACGTCAAAATAATGGATCATTCCAAATCGTTCCAAAAGAATCCTTATCGTTTTCCCTGGAGTTCTGCCGGTATTGCATATAAGCCCGATTTTATAGTTTTCTTTTTTAGTTTGTTGTAAAGTCTCGTTGGCACCCTCAATTAAAGAGGGTGGTTCATCCAAGATAGGGGAAACGAAGGTTTCTACTAATTCGGGCATCAAATTTCGTGGAAGGTTCCTTAATTTTTCATCCTCTAAGAAATCAAACATAACTTCCAGTTGTTCCTCCGTGGAAAGGTCCAGATTTTTTCTCCAGGTCTCGTTGCATTTCTCAAATCCTTTATCATAAGCTAAAGCTAAATCGTCAAATCTTACATTTAGCCCATTTTGTTCGAGTATCCACCGTATTCCCTCCACCCTTTTTTGCCTATATCTATGATTGTCTATGGGTTGATTGGAGATCAGGGTATTCCACAGGTCGAACGTTATGGTATCTATCATATCCTAAAACCTTCTGCCGTTGGTCATCCCGCCAAAGGCGGGACACCCTTGACCATATCCAACAGGATCGGGGTAAGGGTACCCCGATCCAACCGTCATAAGTCAAAAGTGATGGTATCAATCATAGCCCAAAATCATTTTCGATTATTTCTTTTGCCTTTTTAAAGGCTTTTGCCCGGTGACTTCTTTTGTTTTTTTCTTCAAAGGAGAGCTGGGCAAAGGTTTTTCCCAATGCGGGCAGGTAAAATACGGGATCGTAGCCGAATCCATTCTCTCCTTTCTCCTCATGGGCAATAATCCCCCTAACTTCGCCTCTAACTGTTTGAATATCCTCCAAATCTTTTGCGATTGCCACCACACACACAAAAGTTGCCCCTCTTTTCTCCCAGGGAATATTTTCCATAAGCGAAAGCAATTTCACATTGTTATCTTTATAACTGCAATGTTCTCCAGCAAATCTGGAGGAGAAAACTCCAGGGGCACCATCCAAAGCATCCACCTCCAGACCGGAGTCATCAGCAAGGGAGATCAACTGGGTGAATTGACTTGTAGTGAGCGAAGCGAACCTATAGATGGCTTTCGCTTTCAAGATGGCGTTTTCCTCTAAAGTTTTTCCGGTCTCTTCGATTTTAGGAAAATCCGGAAAATCATTTAGAGTCAAGATCTCGAATTCTGGGCACGAATTCTGTGTCTTGAGATCGGATAAAATATCTTTTATCTCTTCGATCTTATGTTTGTTATTTGTTGCCAATACTATCTTCATG
>JALHUP010000423.1 GCA_022866585.1 Candidatus Zixiibacteriota bacterium
ATCTTTACCCAAATCCGTAACCATCCATTTACACATATCCTTTATGTTCTTCATGTCATCATTTAAAGTAGGAACCATAAGATAAACTATCTCATACCAGATTCCGGATTTACTTAAATCCACTAAGGCATCCATAACCGGCTTAAGTTTCGCATGACAAATTTCTTCATAATATTTTTCAGTAAAAGCCTTGAAATCAACTTTTATTGCATCAACTTCTCTTATCAGCTCCATCCAGGGATCATGATTTATATATCCAGCAGTGACGACCACGCTTTTAAGTCCTTTTTTTCGCCCGGCTATGGCTGTATCCAACATGTATTCATAAAACACGGTTGGCTCGGAATAGGTATAAGCTATGGATCTGCACCCGTTTTCTTGCGCAGACGCGACCACATCTTCCGGTGGCAAGTATTCGTTTCTTATCTGTTCCGGTCTCACCTGAGAGATCTCCCAGTTTTGACAGAATTTGCAATTCATGTTACACCCAGCAGTGGCGATGGAAAAGGCATAGGTTCCCGGAAGAAAATGAAAGAACGGTTTTTTTTCCATGTAATCTGCGTGGTTACAGCCAGAACAAGGGTATGAATGAACTAAGGTATAATAAGTCCCTCCCTGATTTTCCCGGCATCCGCAGTATCCCCTCTCTCTGTCTCCCACCTTGCATTTTCTGGGGCAAAGCTCGCATTCAATTTCTTTATACTCAAGCTTTTTATAATACTTCGCCTCCACGTGGGAAAGACCAACAGGAGAGGGTGAGGCAAATGCGTTTGAAGTCGAATTAAGGAACGAACCACCCGGCAAAACATTGGGCAATAACATTCCCCCAGTTGCGGCTAAAGAGCATTTTAAAAAAGACCTTCGATTTAATTCCACCATCTGTTTAACCCCTTAATCTGCTTACCCTCTCACCCTTGCCCTCTCCCCAGAGGGGAGAGGGTTAACCACTTGTGGTTCAGGGTGAGGGCACCCTGAACCAACTTTTACCATCTGTTTAATCCTTTAATCTGTTGGGAATCCCTTAATCTGTTGGGAAATCAACTCTCACACCACTATTTCCACTAAATCTATTTCTTCTGATTTTGCCTTTCCCAGATTGTGTTTTTCGTCGGCTGAAGTAAAAATATGTTTCGGCTTTCTGCCTGCTTTTTCCAAAGTAGGAAGTTTATACCTGCCCCGAAGCTTATCTATTATTTGATAACCCACAAAATCCACTGCCACCGGATCATCACCCACTATTATTCCACCGAAATTTTCCGCCCATTGAGGATGATAAGAAGGTCCTCCATTACATTGAATCCTTAATGCATCACAGATCACCAGCCTCTGCTTTTCTCTTATTTGAGGCAAGGCATTCAAATCGGCAATAAAAGGATCACAGCCATTATCGTGATATTTATTGGGGTTATGTATGACGCCGAAGAGATTTTTTAAGGAACAGGTTATTCCGGAAAGACCGTGATCCTTCAATACCGGGAGATTTACCTGAACATTTGTATACTCATCTAACACCCGGCTCAACAGGCTACCAATATTCATATAATTGATTAAGTCATAGGAATAGCCGATCCCCTTGCTATCCGTTGCCAGACAGCGAAAATCGTCCCCATTAGAATTTAAAGTAAATCCCACCTCTTCTAACTCGCTTGCCGACCTATCCCAGATGATAATATCTTTTGCTTTGACTCCACTATCCTTTAGCAAATTGGCACAGACCAAAGCCACCTCCGGATGGGTGGAGGCCATCTTCCCCGCCAAGCAGTTCACCTTCAGCCCCACCTGATCTTTGGGTGAAACAAAATGCCGGAGGGCATCTTCGGCTTTAGATTCTTGTGTCAGTTTACAAAGTCCCCTTCTCACCATTTCAGACAAAAGAGTTTGGTCTACTTTTCCTGACGAACTTATCACCTTCGGACTTTTGACAACCACTACTTTGGACTTTTTGAAGGTATTTCCTACAGGTGACATAGAATACTTTCTTAGTGGCATCAGGAATTACTATCCGGACGCATAAGTTACTATCTGAGATCAGAAGGAAACTCCTGATCTCAAGACACGGTTCGACAAGCTCACCGTCCTGAGCAAAGTCGAAGGACAGAATTCGTGCCGCACGAACAATACCGATCTTTCATTAAGATACGGCTTTCAAACTTTAACTATTGGGTGATTGGTTATTACTTAAAATCTTGAGGATGAAGCTCGGAGGGATAAATTCTTTTTTTCAGGTGTGGCTATTAGATACTCATTAATTCTTTTGATATATAGAGGTCTAAACCCACTCTCATTTTTTAATCCCCCTTTAGTCCCCCTTTAAAAAAGGGGGAATTTCAAATAATCCCCCTTTATAAAAGGGGGATTGTAATCTAAGGTGAGGATAAGGTTGAATTCCCACTTCAAAATCTTGGGGACACTAAGGGGACTAAACCGTAAAGAACAGTTTTGGTAAGTTTCCAATCTGGAGTGAGAATAGATGTGCATAAAATCACCTCCCGACTGGTTTACTGTATCATTGGACTCTATTCTTAGTAAAAATTATTACATCAAAATGGAGAAGACTAAAACTCTAAACTTTGAATTTTGAACCTTGAACTTTGAACCTTCAACCTTACACCTTAAACCTTACACCTTCTTTAATCCCTTCTTCAGTGATGTAGGCAGTAATCAGCTCAGCCGGCGTGACGTCAAAGGCTGGAGAATAAACCTTGACCCCCAGAGGGGTCATCCTTTTCCCAAACCCGCAGGTTACCTCGTCTTCTGATCTTTCCTCTATCTTTATCTTTTCACCATCGGAGATAGATGGATCAAAGCTCGAACTGGGAGCGGCCACGTAAAAGGGAAGATCATGGGCTTTGGCTAAAACCGCCAAATTGTATGTTCCGATCTTGTTCGCCACGTCCCCGTTGGAAGCAATTCTATCCGCACCTACAATTACACAATCTATCTTTTTCTTTTTCATCAGAACTGCCGCAGTATTATCACAGATTAGCGTTACATCTACCCCTTCTTGCTTTAGCTCCCATACGGTCAATCTTGCCCCTTGAAGAACCGGTCTGGTCTCATCCGCAAAAACCTTGATTTTCTTGCCCTGTGCTTGGGCGGTATAAATTATCCCCAAGGCTGTGCCTATTCCTCCAGTGGCTAATGCGCCTGCATTGCAGTGAGTCAAAACCGTATCCCCATCTTTAAGCAAACTCGCCCCGTGCTCGCCAATCCTTTCGCACATCAGCTTGTCCTCTTGGTGAATCGAAATGGCTTCTTTCAAAAGAAGCTGGTTAAGTTCTTCAAAATTCTTGTCCTTATTATTCTCCACCACCTTTCTCATTCGGTCCAACGCCCAAAAAAGATTGACCGCAGTGGGACGGGTGCTTTCCAATATGGAGATCACCTGATTCAACCTGTTCTGGTATTCTTCCCAATTCTTGTAATCTCGATTCTGCATTCCCAAAACCACTCCAAAGCCTGCGGCAATTCCGATGGCGGGTGCTCCTCTGATATTCAAATCCTTAATGGCTTTTGCCACCTGTTCAAAATTTTTGCAATCCAAATACTCAACCTGAAGAGGTAGTTTCGTCTGATCCAAAATCACCAAATAACCATCTTTCCATTCTAAAGTTTTAAAATTCATTTCTTTCATAAGACAAGCCTCATGTAGAATAGAAAACCAGTTAACAATTTTTCTAATGGGGATGTTGCTTAAGTCAGTTTATCGTTTATCGGTGTTGGTTTCGGCTACGTATCGGTTTCGAATCTCGGTTTCGTCTTTAGTCTTAATACGATGCGTATGTATTCATACGAATAAACCACAACGACTTCACGATAAACGATACGTAACCGCAACCGAACTCTTTTTTAACGAAACCTATGAGAGAAATACTTGGGCAACAATCCCTTTATTTATTTTACGAAGCTACCCCCTCACCCTTTCCCTCTCCCCCAGAGGAGAGGGAAAGAGTAACTGATTACTATTCTCCGATCATCTGCACTACTATTTTTCTTTCTCTTCGCCGATTGTCAAAATCGACCAAAATGATCTGCTGCCAGGTGCCCAAGATCATCTCTCCATCCACAAAGGGAACGGTGAAAAAGGATTTCAACAAAGCCGCCC
>JALHUP010000424.1 GCA_022866585.1 Candidatus Zixiibacteriota bacterium
CATTGCGGACATCTTTTTTATGCATTTTGAACACCCTTTATTGAACTGCTTTAACAAACTATAACTAAAATAGCCATAATATATTGAAAAATAAAGTACTTACAAAACTGGGCAGCAACACTTTTTATCCTTTAAGCCCTTTTTGACGGACCAAGGAAGCACCGCTAGCCGTCACTGTGATCACATGAGTTCCTAACTCTGCGTCTGGGGTGGTATGTAAGGTGAAGAAGGATGTATCTGGAGGAATTATTTGTGGAGGATCAAAGACTCCGCTTACTCCTTGCGGCAACTCAGAAAAACCCAAATCGACTGGCCATATAAACCCGCCGAGAGGGGTAAAAATCAGCTTGAAGCTGGCAGAGTCTCCCGTGCGAATCCTTTGAGAGTCCGGGAAGGCTGTTATCAGGAGATCCAGTTCTACGATCATTTCAGTGAATTTGGTTATCCATACAGAGTCGCCATTTACCTGTAAAGTAAACTGCACCACATGACTGTCAGGACAAGAAGGGTGTACCTCAAAAGAATAGCTTCCCTGGCTGGTAGCGGTGTCCAAGGGATCTATGTTGCCGAAATATTTGACGCTATCTGTGATTGTGACAAAACTATCGCTCGATTTTAAGGTAGCACTCACATTGTGAGCAGTGCTAAGCCCTACGTTCTTCACTGTGATGGACATTGAAATAGGTTCTCCAGGGTTAGCCACTCCATTATTATTGCCTGTGGAATCGGAGACTTTGTGAGAATAATAAGCAATCCAGGGACCATCAGGATGATAGGGTCGAATACTTAGGGTAGGATCACCCAAAAGAAGGAGAGTGAACATGACATATCTATCCCAAGGCCATAACTTTGCAAAGGGAATGAAAGGAATCTTGGAAGTGGCGAAGGTTTTGCCTATTTGCACAATATTGTTCAGAAAAAGCAAGCGGAAAAACTCGTTGTCGTATCCGTCAGATGTACCGATTATCCCGTAGCGACTATTTCTGACGTAAGCGAATCCTCCACCATTGGGGTTGTTTATGAAGTGCTCGGCTATGCAATCTTCATCAATCCCCGCGGTCATGCAGGCGCAGCTATAGAGCAAGGAATAATTTGGTCCATTGACTAAGGCATCCATATCCCAATTTAGCCAGCGTTCATCATCGCATGGATCAGGTGTTGAGGGGGTATCAATTGTTCCGAGGACATATCGATCATAAGATCCGTGAGTATAATGATTGATGATGTTTTGTCCTGAATTGAGAGCAATGCCAAAATGACCTCGATCCCAATTTCCAAAACTACAATATAGTTTGGTAACCTCATAAAACGGGGGGATAAAATTTTCATCGATATATTCATTCGTCCCTTCCTGCATCTGAGCGCAAAGAAGAATTCCTCCCAAATGACTATCGG
This sequence comes from Candidatus Zixiibacteriota bacterium, assembly GCA_022866585.1. Lineage (GTDB taxonomy): Bacteria > Zixibacteria > MSB-5A5 > MSB-5A5 > SM1-73 > SM1-73. The sequence continues at coordinate 1,396 of JALHUP010000424.1, forward strand.
GAGGATTGGTTTCGTAAGTTAAAGACTTAGTAACAAATATTTGTGCTTCTGAGACATTACTCGATGGGGCTCTGCCGACGAAAATGTCTGGATACATGTCTACACTGTCCGCCCACTCTCCATAGATCCGATTATTGTTAGCATCCCAGTTACTATCCAGATCAGAATAGTAAAGTTCGCATGGGACAGAAGAGTGTCCCTGATACGTGCGACCCATTCTATGAGGAATTATCTCCGTATCTCCGCCAAGAAGTACCCACATGGTGCCATGATTTCCGTAGTAATCTCTTATGCAGTTCCTTATCTGTTCCTGACTATCGACGCCTGCATAGGTGGAAAATATCCAATCGACATTTTTAATTTCTGTGGAAATCCCTTGAGAGATTTTCCAATCCGCCAATTGTTGGAAAGCGGAGACAAAAGAATCAGCGGTGATGATCAAGAAATCCACCCGTTGATCTTTGGACAAAAATCCTATTGCCTTAATAGGGAGGTCATCTGGGTTGAGAACTATTTTTTTCACCATGTCTGAATAAAGATTGGCTGCCTTCGCAGATCTCACAGTGACCGGCGAGGGATAGTGAGAACTCGGTTTGAAAACTAATCTGAATTCAATTTCAGTATACAAAATTAGCTTCTTCTTCGAGGGTATATACTGAAGAGGATAAACCAAAACCCCAGCGATGTGCTGTCCCGCCAAAAATCCATTGTCGGTAACTTTCACCAGTTCTCCCGGGTATTCCGTGGCAAGCTCATAGATATTGGAATTGGGTGGGACGAATTCTTGTTTCTCCAATCCTATCGGCTGGATGCCTATTGGAACTGGGGGCTGGGCAGGGTAAATATTGTATGTCCCTGAAATCTCTTGATGTTGGCTGGAAATGATCTCCGCTCTGTCCACTTCTACATCTCCAGGTATAGCTATTTGAACAACTTTAATAGGTAGCAAAGGACTACCAGGTTCTCCAAAGGAAATTCCTCCTTTCATCTGAATTTGGTCGAATCTGTTCACTTTTTCGAAAGTTAGGTCGGATAGTTCAAAGTCTACGGTAAAAGTCGATTTTACCGCAACTGCGTTGGTGCAAAAACCCACAACAATTAAAAGAACCAGACCAAAGCAAATTAAATGTTTCATTGTGGCCACCTCCTATGGTTTGTTAATAATTCATAGTTTAAAACCCTCTTTCCACTCTCCGTTAGTATTCTCACTCACGGAGAAATCTGATGTTAGTCATAAAGACCAATAACAAACAAAGGATTTAATTAAGGGGAGCGACATAATATCATCTCAGCCTCCTTTCTTTTATGAGGTCTCCGGAGTGCGTCCCGCCAAAGGCGGGACGCTGCACAAGCCCCGCGAGGCGGGATCGAAGTTTATCCCGATTTATCGGGACTTCGCTCCGACAAGCTTGTGCACTCCCTTCGTCCGCTCTACGCTGCTGTTCTCACCAACGGAGAAGATGTGTTGTTGGTTACGAAGACCACCAACAAGCAAAGGTAAAATCCCTATTTAGCAAAAGAAGTTGTCTCTTTCCGATATCTGTTGTAGCCTACTTTTTCTTACGATAAAACATTTTCACAAGTTTCAGATATTTATTTCTCTGTCGTATACTTCGCTCTCCGTTGGTGTTCTCACCATGCAGAAGATGTGTTGCCCGAATTCTGGGTCTTGAGATCGGTTATGAAGACCAACAACGAGCAAAGTCTGAGGTCATTTCCCTTTTTTCCTTTCCACAAATATCAGTCGTTTGAATCGTCAAAAGGTTCCATAAAATTTTCTTTTTAATCTCGCCTGCCCCCTTCCCAGTTAGGTTCCTCAAGGCGAGACTTCAAATTTTACTTGAATAGTTCGACTTCCTTCGGCTCCGCTCAGGACAAGTCGCTCACCACAAGAGGAGGTTTTTAGCTAAGCCAGTTGAGATCACAACAACAACTATGCCAATTACTGTCTTCTAAAACAAAAAACCATTTGCTTTCTTGCAAATGGTTATGGAATAACAAAATAGTTATAAGGTTTTTCTTCTTTTCGATTCGGTCTTTTTATTCTGTTCGTTCTGAATTCGTCAATTTTGACGAGCTTAAAGCTTACACGAAATTTTCCTTTGGTGTAATTATATTGATTTGAAAGGATTATGAAGATTCGCTAAAAATGGCGGGTGGATTTCAATTTCACGGAAAAAGAAAGACCCCGACAAAATGAAGCAATTGTCGAGGCTTTTTTGTGCGTTATTTTTAAATTAAATGTGAGAGGTTTATGAGAGGGCAGAACCCTTTTATGCCACTCCCCTGGTTGTCAGATCAGGGGATCTGACAACTCATAGAAATTGGTTTTTATCAAATTTAATCAATGATAAATTTCGATGCTGTTTCCCTTACCTCTTCTTTCTTTGCTTGCGGGTCATTAAGATCATAAACTATGATGTGAAAGATATACTCTCCTTTTGGAAGATTTAACGTTCCTTTTAAGAAAAGCTGACCACCCACATCAGCTGGCCAATTAACATATTCCGAGTCGGGTTCTGCATAGAGGACAAATTCATTATTTTTTGTTTTATAAAGGACGTTATAAACAGCTAAAGCGTGGAGGCTATCCTTTTCGTCCTTTTTTAGCTCATATAACTCACAATAATACTTAGCCAATTGTCCTTCCAGATAAACATTGCCCGGACGGGGGACAATCACTAATGAATTTCTAATGAATTTGCCTCCATATTTTTCCACATAGGCTGAATCAGCTACCCAGATAGAGTCAGCCATGACTATTCGGCTAATCTTTTCCTGTGCCTTGACAGAGACATGAGGCACTAAAATAACTGAAGTGTCTTGATAAATCCCGATTTTCCGGGTAACGCTATCCCTTACACTTACGGCAATTTTATAAAACCCGGGAACGAGGGTATCGCAACTATACTGATCAACGAAAAGTAAATCTTTGCGATTGAAATTTTTGGGAATTTTCTTCCTAATCCAGGCGCTGTCCTGAACGACTTTTTTCCAGCTCTGATCGAAGATAGCCACCTTTTCCTGAAAAATCAACCAAGCCATTTCAGGGTTTAGAGAATCGGAGACTATTCCTAATTTTTCGATAGGGATACCTAAATTAACTTCCACCTCGTAAGTGTCTCCCTCATTCCAAAATCTCCACCAATCCCAGGGGAAATTCAGAGGTTCACCGAAATCAACTTCAACCTCTGCCTTTGCCATATCAACTTTTTCTGTTTTGGTTGACAAAAACTGCATCATTGCCCTTGTGTCGTCTTCATGCGTCTCTTTACGAGGTGCTAACTCCCAATAGCCGTCAGCGTGATTATCTTGAAATTGGAATTCCCCATGTTTGAAATAAACCCAAACCTGGGATCTACTTTTCATATCTTCTATTTTTTGATCCCCGGATATCATTACGCCTAAAGGTATAAAATGATTATTGGGAGACTTGCGAGGATCATAGTAATAATCGGCTGGTTCGATTTGCTCAGGCTCCCCGTATAGAATATACACATCGCCCCGGTCATCCCAAGGTTTTTTCCCGAAAATGCTATGGTAGAAAATCAGGACATGCTCAACTCTCTGGTCAAATTCTTCTTTAAACTCATTCAACTCAGTGGTAAGATCGGGATCTTTTTTTATCCACCATACTCTTAGCCATTCTTCTCTAAGAGAATCTGGGAGCATCAAAAACTTTTCCATCTCCTCTTTGGAGAACAAAAGCTTAAGTGAGAAATATAGGATTTTCCCTTCTTTTGTTTTTACCAACTCATCTCGTTTTTGGTCTTGGAGTTTTTCAATAAAATGCCTTCTGGTTTTTTCGTCTGGGAGAGACAAATATTTTAGCCAAGATGAAGAATCACCTAAAAGAGTATGATAGGCTGTTTTTTCTTCGGCGTTTAGGGCTTGATATCTTTTGTCCCAGAATTCTTTCCAGAAAGAATCTTTTTTAGATTCTAAAGTTGGAGTTAGATGGTATAGAGTATACATCTTTAACTCGTCCGGGGTAGCGCCAGCCTGTTTTAAAAGGTCATATTCCTTTTGCTCTTTAAGATTGAGATTTTTAGGTGAGAGAGGACCTCTGGAGGCACAACTCATAGCCAGTACTACCAAAAATATTCCTGAGAATAATCTTAAATAAAAACTCTTTTTCACTTCGCAGCTCTCTTTATAAATGGGCAGAACCTTGTTCTGTCATCCCCCGGCTATCAGATCTGGGGATTCGTCCCGATAAATCGGGAGGCATCTGACAGCTCATCGAAGATTATTGCCTTCCTCCACACGGTGGAGGTCCATTTATGAAAAGATAATTGATTAGATATACCACATCCGAGGCGTCAACTTTGCCATCGGCGTTGACATCACCTGCTTGCCAAGGAACCGGAGAGGGACCGTTTATGAACAGGTAATTTATCAGCCACACAACGTCAGCAATATTTATCTCGCCATTACCATTGCAATCTCCGCATATATAAGAGAACGGAGAGCAAGCGATAACCGAGAGGCTTGAACCATTATAATTGCCACAGTAGATTTTGTTGTTGATGGGATTAGAGGTTAAAGCTCCAGGAGTTTC
>JALHUP010000425.1 GCA_022866585.1 Candidatus Zixiibacteriota bacterium
AGTCCTTTTCTCTGCTAAGATCACTTGAATTTCGTCAAGAAGAAATTCTTTATTACTTTTTTCCATTTTTTTCAATTTCCCCCTCACCCTCCCCTCTCCCCAAGGGGAGAGGGTCATGGAAAGAGAATAGGCTCGTATTTCTAATAATTACCTTTGCATCAACTGGTCAGAGGAGAAGAGACAAAATATTTATTTGACCCTAATTTTGATTTCCTTACTTTTTGCCTTTTCCACTTTAGGCACTGTGATCTCTAATACCCTTTTTTGTAATCCATCGTGTCAAATATAACCTAACTGCAATTCTTAAAGCAAGGAATTTTTTCCATCAAATTGGGAAGGCTTCCTATTTTTCCCCTTGACAAAAGCACACCCCCATATTTATTGGGATAAAATTAAGAGTTGTCGTCATTTTTCTTTGAATAAAAATGAAAGCTTTAAGAATATTCCTCGTTTTGATTTTTCTTTTCTTTCTTAGCTGTGTAAAAAAGCAAGATCATTTTGTTACCTTAAGCTGGTGGCAGTTCTGGACCAATCCCGAAGTTAAGCCAACTATTTTGGAATTGATCCAGCAATTTGAAAAAGAGAACCCCAACATTAAAGTTAACCTGACTGATTTAACCTGGTCGGATGGGCATGAGAAAATCGTGGTGGCATTCGGCTCTGGGACTGCACCGGATGTTTTAGAGCTCGGCTCGGATTGGTTGCCGGAATTCTCTTATCAAAACGTCTTATTAGATGTCACCATTGAAGCAGAAAAGATTAAAGAAGAATTTCTGATGTGGGAGCCTGCTACCATTGGAAATCCTAAGGATGCTTCGCAAAAAATCTTCGGTTTCCCCTGGATTCTGGACACGCGAGTTTTGTTTTACAATAAAGACCTAATGAAAAAAGCGGGACTTGACCCGGATAAGCCACTAACAAACTGGAATGAACTCTTAGATTATTGTAAAGCAGTGAACAAATTGAAGCCTGAGGCTTATGGCTTTGGGGCAAACTCAGCCGAGAGGCACAGGCTATATAAAAAATTCTTGCCCTTCCTCTGGGCAAACGGCGGAGATATATTGTCGCCGGATCAAAAAGAATCAAAGATAAATAGTGCTGAGGCTATTCGGGCATTAGAATTCTATAAGGAATTAACTCTGAACGGAATGATAGATACTCAAGCCATGCTGGATGAGGCTTTCAAAAATAATAAAATTGGTTTTGTGATTTCCGGGGGCTGGCTTTTAAATGATTTAAGAAAAAATTATCCGCAACTGAATTTTGGAATATGCTTAATGCCCAAACCTGAATCGGGTCGAGGAACACCCGCTTCCTTTGCCGGTGGTGAGTTTCTGGTGATAAACAAAAAGACCAAAAATCCTGGGGAGGCACTAGAATTGATAGAGTTTCTAATTCGAAAAGACAATTGTTTGAAAGTCTGTCAAGCCATTGGTTCTGGCTTCCCATCCGCCAAAGGTGCAGAACTTGATCCTTATTATCGGAATAATCCGGATCTTTCGATATTCCAAGAGCAACTGAAATATGCTATCTCTCCGCCTTCTCATCCCAAGTGGGTTTATATCGAAGAGATCATTGAGAAAGCGGTGGAGGAGGTGATGTATGAGAAAAAGTCGGCTCAAGATGCTTTGGATGAAGCAAAATCAGAAATCGACAAATTGTTAGAATGATATTTCCCGGCAGATTAAAATGATATTTCCCAACAGATTAAACAGATTAAGAAGATAAGTCAATGGTCATTTATTTGAGGTAAAATCGAACACGCAAAACTAGGAATTCATCCGTTCTATCCGCTTAACCCGTCGATCGCTTTTATGTAGCGGAAACCTTCAGGTTTCCATTTTGGAAGGCTAAAGCCTTCCGCTACATTTTTTAAGAGATGAAATTGAAACAAAAAACCACAATACTCTTTTTATCTCCCTGGATTTTTACCCTTCTGATCTTTTGGCTTTTCCCTTTGATTTACTCTTTGATCTTAAGCTTTTCAGAATATAATGTTTTGACCGGCGAGTCGCATTTCGTGGGAATCTCCAATTATCTGGAGCTATTGAAAGATCAGGATTTCTGGACTGCTTTAAAAAATACATCTTTTTTCGTGGTGGGCACAATTCCTTTCACCACCATTTTCGCTTTGATCTTAGCAATATTGGTCAATCAGAATATCCCTTTAAAAGGGTTTTTTCGGGCGGGGTTCTTTGTCCCCTCCATTACCTCCCTGGTGGTGATCGCCTTGATTTTTATGAATCTTTATGCTAAAGAAGGGTATTTAACCTTTCTCTGCAATTTGGTTGGTGCTCCTACCCCGGAGAAAGGATGGCTTTTCTCCACCAAGACCGCACTTTTGTCGATCATGCTTATGGACGTCTGGATGAGTATCGGATTCTATATGCTTTTATTCTTAGCCGCACTGCAATCCATTCCTTTGGAGCTTTACCAGATCTCCGATACTTTGGGTGCAAACTGGTGGCAGAAATTCTGGCATGTGACCTTACCTTATCTTAGACCGATGAGCTTGTTTGTGATTTTGATAAATACCATAAAGTCTTTTCAGATCTTTGTGGAGATCTTTGTGATGACCAAGGGGGGACCTTTGAATTCCACCTTGACCATGGTGTATATGATCTACGAAACCGGATTACATAAGTTCAGAATGGGCTATGCTTCGGCCGTGGCATACGTTCTTTTCTTTATCATTTTGATTTTTTCGGTGATTCAGCTAAAACTTTTCGGATACGGAAAAACCGTAGAAGATTGAAGTGTAGAGCGGAGCTTGTTGAGCTTAGCGAAATCCCGATTTAGCGGGATCCCAGCCCGATTTCGGGAGGAGATAAACTCCTCCCCTACGCAAAACCGTTATGAATATGCCCACTCGTAGGCATCAAAGGATAACATGAAGAATACAAAAAGAATTATATTATTCCTAATCTTACTTTTTGTCCTTATCGGCATGCTTTTCCCCATGTATTGGATGATCGCATCTTCTCTTTCTTCCAAAGCCAGCTCGATTTTGAAAATCTCTGATCTTCTGCTTAAAGAATTCACTTTAAAAAATTATATTGATGTCTGGTCTTATGGTCCTTTTCCCCGCTTCTTTTTCAATAGCCTTTTTATAGCCGTTATGGTTACTTTGGGGAACATGATCTTCTGTTTGATGGTTGGTTATGCTTTTGCGCGGAAAACTTTTCGATTCAAGAACGTCCTTTTTCTTTCAGTGATTATGGTTTTAATGATCCCGGTTCACATTTTAATTGTGCCCCTCTTTTTGGTCATAAAGAACTTGGGTTGGTATGATACTTATTTTGCTCTGATCGTCCCCTGGTTGGTGAATCCTTTGGGAATCTTTTTAATGCGGCAATACATTCAAGCTTTGCCCAGGGATTTGGAAAATCAAGCCAGGATTGATGGAGCGGGAGAGTTCAGGATACTTTTTCAGATTGTGGCACCTTTATGCAAACCAGCCTTAGCCGTGTTAGCCATTGAGGCATTTTTAGTCAACTGGAATTCATTCCTTTTTCCTTTTATTTTGACGTCCAGCGAAAAGATGAGAACTCTGCCGGTAGCATTAGCATTATTTCAAGGCTATCAAACCATTGACTGGCCTCATCTTTTAGCCGCCTCCAGTCTATGCACCTTGCCAGTGATCATTATGTTTCTTTTCTTCCAAAGACAAATAATCTCCGGGCTTACTGCGGGGGCGATAAAAAGGTGAATTCCCAACAGATTGGTCAACGGATTCATCCTGATCCCGCCTTTGGCGGGAGAAGGGATTAAACGGATGTAGC
>JALHUP010000426.1 GCA_022866585.1 Candidatus Zixiibacteriota bacterium
ACTTAAGCGCAGAGTTTAAGGAATTATACCTGGGGTTTTCGGATACCACCGGCATTGAATTAGAGCAAAAGCTAAATTTCTCCAAAGGGGAAGTATCAGGAAAGTTTAAATCAATTATGAAAGATTTCCCGGAGCGTCTTTTGAAAACATCTGGCAGAAACATTTGGTCTCGCATTTTGGCGGATATTCTAACTGATTCCTCATTTTTGATGAGTTATCCAGATCGTAGTAAGGGGTTTCTGTTTGCGGGCATCAAGACAGGTCAGTTTAGTCATTTTTTCTTTGTATTTGATCCAAAAAAAGCAGAGGAGGTCGTTTTAGAGATACCCGAGCCCAAGCCCGACCTATATTGGCGTGACCAGGTTTGCTCTTTTCACCAGGCGGACGACTACTTGAAAAATCCACCTGTGAAGAATACCCCGATTCCCCATGAAGACAAGGACGAAATAAGGATCACGCATTATAAGATTGAGTCGGAGATTAGCATCACGGAAGAGCTATCCGCCAAGGTGGAGGTAGATTTTGAAAGTCTTTTAGATGGCATAAGGGTGATAGATTTTCATCTCGATCCCGATCTGAAAATTGAGCGAATTACAAACGAGCAGGGCGATTCGCTTTATTTTATCAAAGAGAAAGATCAATACCGAGTCCCTGTGGTTCTTCCGCAACCCACAAAGTCAGGGGATATCCGCACATTGACTTTTAAGTATTCCGGCAAGATCATTCTGCAAGACTGGATCGGAGACCTCTACGTCCGGTCGACCTACTGGTATCCTGAATATGGTTATCTCAAGAGAGCCACCTATGACATGACTTTCAAATGTCCTAAAGGATACCAATTGCTCTCCATAGGAAAGAAAATAAAGGAGTGGGTTGAAGGCGATTTGCTGTGTACCCAATGGGTCGAAGAGTTTCCCGTTTTCTTGGCATCTTTTACCTATGGAGATTTTGAGACCTACCAGAAAAACCTTGAAGGACTGCCGGAGGTTTGTGTCTATAATCTGGAGCAAAGTCACAGACTAACTTGGACAAAATATAAAAAATCCAAGGAAAGTGTGGCTGCGGACGTAATCAACAGCCTGAGTTTTTTCCAAACCGTGTACGGGAAATGTCCTTTTTCAAGAATGGTCGCGACTGAGATCCCCGCTTTTTATGGTCAAGGGCTTCCAGGATTATTGTTTCTTTCCTGGGGAACCTTTGCGTCAGACGAAAAGCTCGAAAAGACGAAATTTGAGGAAGCGTCTTTTCGTGCGCATGAGGTTTCCCACCAGTGGTGGGGGCACATTGTAGGATGGGAAACATATCATGATCAGTGGCTCTCCGAAGGTTTTGCCGAATATTCCGGGGCGTGGTTTGCTCAAATGTCAACAAAGGACAATGAAGAATTCTTTAAAGAACTTGAAAAATGGCAAAAAGATATTGAGGGAAAAGGATCCAAGTGGGAAGAAGGCTCAAAGGTCGGCCCCATCTGGTTGGGAACTCGTCTGAATTCCTCCAAATCTCTTGACTATGCGAACCTCATCTATGAAAAAGGTGCCTACGTCGTCCATATGTTAAGAAACATGATGATGGATTTTGATACCAAAAGCGATGACCGGTTCACAAAGATGATGGCAGATTTTGTTGAAACCTATCGAGGGAAGAGTGCCACCACTGAGGATTTTAAAGCTATTGTGGAAAAACATGTTGGGGAAAATATGGATTGGTTTTTTGACCAATGGGTCTATGGGGTTGAGATACCAACATACTCTTTCTCCTATACCACAGAGAAAACCCCAGAAGGAAAATATGAGGTCACCTGTGAGATCATCCAGGAAAATGTTTCGAAAAATTTCAAGATGTGGGTTCCCATACTTTTAGATTTTGGTGATGGTCAGTATGCGGTTTTGCGATTATGGATTGATAAACCGCAAAATAAATTTAAACTACCTAAAGCACCTGTAATGCCCAAAGAGGTAACTCTGAACCCATTTTATTCGGTGTTATGCGAGGTAAAGAATCAATAATTTCCGCTCGTCGAGGATATTATCATCCTCGACAAAAAATGGCAGATGATAACATCCACCAAGAGCAAAAATGACATGTAGAAATCACTTGTATCAAAGAAACTGAAAGGATAATTAATGGATCTTTTTGAAGCCATTTATTCCAGAAGAACCATAAGAACTTTCACTGGCAAGAAAATCCCCAAAAGCGATTTAGAAAAGATGGTGGATGCCGGAAGACTTGCCCCCTCTGCCACCAATCGGCAGATACGGGATTTCATTGTGATAACTAAAAATGAAATTTTGAACGACATCCTCCATCATTTCCATGCCGGAAGAAAATATGAAACCTACGAAGACGGCAAATTTGACGGCACTTCTGCCATAATTGCAGTTGTTATGAATGAATCTAATGAGTTTTGGAAGGAGGATGGCTCTGCCTCTGCTGAGAATATATTATTGTCTGCCAGAGCCTTAGGATATGGCAGTTGTTGGATAGAGGGTCAGCTTCGCCCTCACGAAGAACATTTTAAAGAATTGTTAGGCATACCCGAAGGGAAACGAATCCTATTGATGATCGCCTTAGGCGAACCAGTGAGATGGTCCCCACCTCCCCCGAAAAAGTCACTTTCAGAAGTTTTGCACTGGGAGAAATACAAAAAACCGTAGGGGTTGGATTCATCCAGCCCGGCGGTCATATAAAATACGTTCCCGCAGAAAAAGATTTGTAATTCGGCATGTATAATAACGAACTAAATCAAGAAGATAGATAAAATTTTGGGCGGTGCCCCTAATAAATAGGCTTTAAAGCTAACTTTAATTGTGAAAAGAAAATTTAAAGAAAAGGCTTGATTTCTTTAAAAGTGTAACGCATAGATCCGTTGGTCAAGGGTGCCCTCACCCTTGACCATAAAA
>JALHUP010000427.1 GCA_022866585.1 Candidatus Zixiibacteriota bacterium
GGGGGAACCATGTCTATTATGGACGTTACCGCCGCCCTATATCTGCATGTAGCCACTCACGATCCCAAAGACCCTTTCTGGGATGGCAGAGATAGAATTATCTGGTCCACCGGACACAAAGCCCCATCTCTTTATTTGGGTTTAGGAATGGCAGGTTATTATGATGTCGAAGAGGTGGTGAAATTAAGAAAGCTTTACAGCCCGTTTCAGGGACATCCGCATTGGCTTAAGCTCCCAGGGGTAGAGGCATCCACCGGATCTTTGGGACAAGGCTTGAGCATAGCGGTGGGAATTGCTCTGGCGGGCAAGCTGGATAATAAGAATTACCATGTATTCGCTCTTACCGGAGACGGAGAGCATCAGGAGGGACAAATCTGGGAAGCGGTCATGGAAGCGGGCAATTTCAAGTTAGATAATTTGACCAATGTGCTGGACAAAAATAGGCTCCAGATAGATGGCTGGGTAAAAGACGTGATGGACATCGACCCCATTGTGGACAAATACAAAGCTTTCAAATGGAATGTGATCGAGGTCAACGGACACGATATGAAACAGATTCTGGATGCATTCGAGCAGGCCAAAGCTTATAAAGGAAAACCCACGGTGATCATCGCTAATACTATCAAAGGAAAAGGGGTCGATTTCATGGAGAATGTGGCGGGGTGGCATGGAAAATCACCTGTTTGTGAGCAAATGGAAAGCGCTTTGGTGCAATTGAAGCTCGATAAAAGGCTGGACAAAGATAGATTGTTCAAAAAAGCAGATGACTATCAAGCTGAAGCGACCAAGAAGTTGGAAGCCAAAATGCCCAAGTTCAAAAGAGATTATTTTTGGAATAAACAGGACAAGATGAAAGTGAAGATGGACCCCACCCGGCTGGGGTTTGGGCGTGCTCTGGATAAGAGAGGAGACGATCCCCGGATAGTGTGTTTAGGTGCAGACATCTCTGGTTCCATTGCCATCAGCCAGTTTTATGAAAAGCATCCAGAGAGAAAGAACAGATTCTTAAGCATGGGCATCGCTGAACAAAGCGGAACCGGAGTTGCCGCCGGTTTAGCCAAAGAGGGGAAGATTCCGGTTTTCGGAACTTACGGAGTCTTTGCCGCAGGACGGAACTTAGATCAGCTCAGAACCACAGTTTGTTATGGCGATTTCAACGTCCTTATTGCTGGTGCCCACGGCGGAGTTTCAGTGGGACCGGATGGAGCTACCCACCAGGCTTTGGAGGATTTATTCCAGATCTGCGGTCTTCCCAATATGCATGTGATGGTGCCTTGCGATTCTATTGAAACCGAAAAGGCTACGGAATATTTCCTATTTGAAATGAAGGGACCAAAATATATTAGATTCGCCAGAGAAGCCACTCCCATTGTGACCACCGCAGATACGCCTTTCAAATTTGGCAAAGCAAATATCTACAGGTATAGAGGAGAAAAAGAAAATTTCATAGATGCCTTCGAAATCAAATTGTCGTCTGAATACACCTCTGAAAATGAAGACTTGACCATTATGGCCTGTGGTCCTGAGGTTCCCGAGGCTATGCGAGCCGCATGGATATTAAAAGAGGATTTCGGCATAGAAAGCCGGGTGATAAACATGCACACTTTAAAACCTCTGGATCGAGAAACCATAATCAAAGCGGCACGGGATACTGGAATAATAGTCACGGCAGAAGAACATCAAGTCGGGGGATTTGGCAACCTGATCAGTGCGGTGGTTTCGCAAGCCACGGAACTATATAAGAAACCCATGCTTTTTGGAATGATCGGAGTCAAAGATAGATTCGGTGAGTCCGGCGCATCCTGGGAGCTGATCAAGGAATTCGAGGTCTCAGCCGAACACATCGCCCAGAAAGCAAAAGAACTTTTTGATATAAAAAAGAAGAGATAAAAATTGCAAATGACGAATGACGGATGATGTTTTTTTTATTCGTCATTAGTCGTCCGTCATTAATCATCTGATTTTTGGAGGATTAGCATGAAATTAGCAGATAGAATGTCAGGATTAGGAACGGAAACCGCTTTTGAGGTTTTAGCCAGAGCCAAACAGTTAGAGAAAAAGGGGAAGGATATCATACACCTGGAAATCGGGGAGCCTGATTTCGATACCCCCAAGAACATCACCGATGCGGCGATTAAAGCTCTTAAAGATGGATATACTCATTATGGACCATCTGCGGGACTCCCTGAATTCAGGGAAGTGATCGCTCAATATGTGTCAAAGACCAGAAAGATAAATGTGAAACCGGAGCAGGTGGTGGTAACTCCGGGGGCAAAGCCGATCATGTTTTTTTCTATCTTAGCTTTAGCCAACGAGGGGGAAGAGGTGATATACCCCAACCCCGGTTTTCCCATTTACGAATCAGTGATAAATTTTGTCGGGGCAAAGGCGATTCCCATTAAGTTGAGAGAAGAGAATGATTTTCGCTTAGACACGGATGAACTGAAAAAATTGGTCACAGATAAGACCAAATTGATTATTATCAATTCCCCTCAGAATCCCACCGGAGGGGTTCTGACCAAAGAGGATCTTAGGGTAATTGCCGAGATTGCTCTTTCAAAAGACATCATGGTGTTGGCAGATGAAATCTACAGCCATACACTTTATGAAGGCGAGCACCATAGCATCTCATCTTTCCCCGGAATGCAGGAAAAGACCATAATTCTGGATGGTATGTCCAAGACTTATGCCATGACCGGATGGAGGCTGGGATATGGGGTGATGAGAGAGGACTTGACAGTTTTGGTTGCCAAATTGCAGACTAATTCCAATTCTTGCACCGCCACCTTTACCCAAAGGGCGGGGATCGAAGCTTTAACTGGTCCTCAGGATGAAGCGAACAAAATGGTGGCTGAGTTCAAGAAAAGAAGAGATGTGATCGTAAAGGGCTTGAATTCCATTTCAAGAATCAGTTGCAAGACTCCCCAAGGTGCATTTTATGTATTTCCCAATATAAAGCAGATTGGCTGGAATTCCAAAAGGCTTGCAGACCATCTTTTAGAGGAAGCCGGAGTGGCCGTCCTTTCGGGAACCTCCTTTGGAGAATATGGAGAAGGCTATATTAGAATCTCCTACGCCAATTCGGTGGAAAATATAAAGAAGGGATTAGAAAGAATAGAAAAAACTTTGTCCAAGATATAAATGACTAATGACGGATGAAAATTCGTTACACGTTGGTTCGGGGTGCCCTCACCCCGAACCATTATACTGATATACTGAGCTTCTGGAACCATGAATTGTTGCGGGGTAGGGGTACCCCGCAACAACAACCGTTGTTCGTCATTCGTCATCAATCATTCGTTATCTTTCTTTCCTTGGGTCCGTCATACTCACAGTTCCAATCACCCAACTTGCGCATCGGTTTTTCTCTCGTTAGTTCCTCATAAGCATGAGCTACCAGTCCTGGAACACGAGAAATGAGAAAAAATCCCTTGCCTAATCTCCAATCGAACCCCATATCGGAGATGACCGCGGCGATAGCTCCATCTACGTTAATGGGGAGCTTCTTGCCCAATGAGTTTGCCAATTCCACTTCAATTGCCTGAGCTAACTTAATGTGTTTTCCGGAAAAATTCGAATCCTTAGCGATCTCGAAGAGCTTGACCGTTCTCGGGTCGGTCTCATGTAAACGGTGACCGAATCCGGGGATTCTTTTTCTTTTATAGATGAAATCAGAAACCATCTCTTTGGCAACCGATGAAGCCTCATCTGGTCTTTTTGCCCAATCCTGCAATATCCTGGCGCATCTCTCTATGGCTCCGCCATGCACATCACCGATAGCCAAGATTCCACCCGCCACCGCACAGTTCAAAGGATTTCCTCCGGAGAGGACGGTGCGGGTGGAAAGAGCCGAGGGTGGGGTCACCCCATGATCTATGCTGGAGACCAAAATCGCCCGCATCATCTCGGATTCCTCTTTGGTGGGGAGCTCTCCTTTTAAAATTAAAAACACGGCGTCAGAAAAAGAGAGCTTTTCCATCATCTCTTGAATATCATACCCCCTTACCCTTATCTCTCCCTTTTTGATATCGGTTATTGCGGTCTTCCATTTATCTTCAGCCATTTTTCCTCCTCCGCTTGTGTTAGAATTGGAAATCATTCCAAAAAATAAAAACAAAACCCAAAGAAGTCAACAGATAATTAGGTGTAAGGTCAAAGGTTAAAGGTGTAAGGTTTTAACTTAGAATCTAATAATGCCTGACAACACCTCGGACTAAAACATATAATAATATTAACCTGAGCTTGAGTCAAGATAACTTGGGAAGATAAGCAAAAATAAAAGAGAAAAAAACGCTGAGAGTTAGATTTTAACTAAAAGTTCAGGATGAATCCGAAGGTCATTTGGCTTAAATAAGATGCCCGACAATTCTTATTAGGACAAGCACTTTGGGGACAAAAGATTTCATAAAAATTGCTTGCAATATCCTTGAAAATTATTACATTGATTACTTTGATGGGCACGGGGTTTAACCTTTACCCTATCATGGGGGAGCAAGTGAGGAGAATTCGTTCTCAAATGGGATTTGAAAGATGGTTCGACGGACTCACCATACTATCGACTTCTTTACTTTTCTTTTTGGCTGCCACTGTTTTATTTCACTGTGCCAAGGAGGGGATGCCGTCGGGAGGTCCGGTGGATACCACTCCGCCTGAGGTAATTTTGGTCTCACCCAAACCTGATTCCACCAAAGTTGATTTGAGTTCAAAGATCGAGATCACCTTCAGCGAAAGGATGTCGGATAAACCTACCGAAGAATCGATCTTCATCTCCCCTTTTCCCAAAAAACCTTTGGACTTAGGTTGGCACAAAAACAAATTTATTATTTCTTTTGCCGAGCCACTTTTGAAAGATAAAACCTATGTGGTGACCATTGGGACAAATGCTCAAGACCTGAGAAGAAACCATCTGGCAGAATCTTATACTTTTGCGTTCTCGACCGGGGTGGCTTTGGACTATGGCTCAATTTCCGGAGAGGTTTGGATGAAACGAAAAGA
>JALHUP010000428.1 GCA_022866585.1 Candidatus Zixiibacteriota bacterium
AGGTAATGTTTGAAGTTGTGTGTAAATTTGATTAGACCATTTCAGGTGTTCCTTCCTCATGGGTTTTAAGCTGCTGTTTGAAAATATTCAGCTATGGGTTTAATTCTTTCGGTCCTCCGCTCCCATTTGTTATTGAAATAGAAAAACAGGCTGAAGATTATTCGGTTACAACTTCTGGTGTTTTGGAAATAGCCCATGACCTTTAGGCGCCTCCTTACTTCTCCGAAGCTCCGCTCGATCACGTTAGTGGTGCGGATAACCCTATGAAACTCCGGGGAGAACTCAAAGAAAGGGATAAGCCTATCGAAATCTTTTTCCAAACATTCCACCGCCTTAGGTATGAGGTTAATCCAACAAGCTTTCCATTGACGGAAAAGCTTAGCTGCCATACCCGAGGTCTTTGCATACATGATCTTGGCTGCCTCTTTGGTACAACTCTCCCGATATCTTTTAGGACAATACTTAGCAATGTTGCGAAGCTTATGCACCCAACAAAGTTGATGGGGAACTAAAGGATAAACCTCCTCTATGGCAGACCACAAACCAGCACAACCATCCATTATAATCAACTTCAGATTGTGCCCTGCTAAACCTCGCACCTTTAAGTTCTCCAGAAACGAAGACCAACTGCCTCGTCCTTCGCTCTTACTCAACCTAAAGTTGATCAACTTCCGACTCCCGTCAGGCTTGATCCCGTAAGCTACCAAAACCGAATACCGTTTTACCTTTAACTCCAGTCTAACCCTTAAGCTTATGGCATCCAAAAATAAAAAGACAAAATCATCCTCAATCGGACTGTTATGAAAGGCTTTTACCTCCTCATCTAAAGCCTTAGTTACCCTTGAAACATAACTGGCTGAAACCCTCTCCCCACAGAAAGCATCCAACACCTCCCCCACCTTCCGAGTAGATACTCCTCTCAAAAACATCTCCTTAATCCCCTCGTCCACCTCCCGCTGTACCCTCTTATACCGCTCAAAACAGTCCGGCTGATAAGTCCCCTCACGATCCCGAGGAACATTCAACTTAAGCAACCCTAAGAGAATCAAAAGATAACGCTCCCGATACCCATTCCTGTAACCCCCTCGTGCCAGTGTCCGCTCATGCCACCGTGCCCTTATGTGCTCATACAAATCGTGTACCATCACCTGATGAAAAAACTCCTCTAACAAATATCTCCCACCCTCAGACAAATCCTCCCTAAACATCCTCTTGACTTCCGCTAAGTCAATAGTTAAGTTATGCTTTGAAAAATCAAGTTGTTTTTGTGACATTAGGTGTCTCCTTTCTTTTTAAAAGGTTTTCTTCGTTCTCGAAAGGATACACCTTTTGTCTTTCTAACACAAATCAATTTTACACACAAATATTTACATCACCTTTGGGGAAAGTGCGGTTAGAAATTTCTTGACTTTACAAGCTTTTTGCATAGTTTATTATCCGAAGGATCTTGAGATCGGTTAGATGAGGAAGTAACTAACTTTGAATCTTTTTTATAAGGAGGATGCTTTGCCTTTAAACTGGATCTTTTCTGTAAGAGCGTTGGAGATGAAAAGCTCCGCCATCCGGGAGATTTTGAAGATAACCGAAAGACCGGATGTAATCTCCTTTGCCGGCGGACTTCCAGCTCCGGAGCTTTTCCCGGTGGAGGATTTGAAAAAAGCCTGCCAATCGGTTTTGAATAATGTTGGTCCCAAATCTCTACAATACAGCTTGAGCCTGGGAATTCTTCCATTGCGTAAGTTCTTAGCTGAAAGGCTTTCCCGAAAGGAATCTCCCCTTACTGAGGACAACATTCTTGTCACTGGAGGCTCCCAGCAAGGTCTGGACTTAGTGGGGAAGGTATTCTTGGAGAAGGAAGCGGTGGTAATCTGTGAGAGCCCGACCTATCTTGGAGCTATTCAAGCATTTAATGCTTATAATCCCCATTATGTGACGGTCGAGATGGACGAAAACGGGATGTTAATCGATCAGGTGGAGGAAAATATAAAAAAATACAAACCTCGTTTGATCTATGCGGTGCCCAATTTCCAAAATCCTTCCGGGATAACCCTAAGTTATGAAAGAAGAAAGCATCTGGTGAAGCTCGCTTCTGAGTATTATGTCCCTATCATTGATGACAATCCATACGGAGAGCTAAGGTATATTGGAAAGGATGTTCCTTCACTTAAAAGCTTGGGTGGGGATTTAGTAATTCAATTGGGCACCTTTTCCAAAATCATCTCTCCGGGCTTGAGGATTGGTTGGATCTCTGCCTCCACAGAAGTGATGACCATGTTCGAGCGGATGAAAGAGGGAGCAGACCTACATACCAACACCTTTGCTCAATACGTGGTTGCTGAATATGTTAAAAATGGAAACTTAGATAAACATATAGAGGTGATCAAAGCCGCCTACGGCGAAAGAAGAAATGTAATGATAAAGGCGATGCGGGAATATTTCCCGGATAATGTCAAATGGACAGAGCCGGAAGGTGGGCTTTTCCTGTGGGTGGAGCTCCCGCAAGAAGTCTCTGCCACAGTTTTACTCTCGGAGGCACTGAAGCAAAAGGTGGCATACGTGATCGGAAAACCTTTCTATCCGTATGAGGACAAAGATAATACCCTGAGGCTTAATTTCTCCAATGCCAGTCCGGAGATGATCATAGAAGGAATAAAAAGATTGGGCAAGGTCTTCAAGGAAAGTATTGCCCAACCCGCCAAATTAAAAAAGTCCGCCTCCAAATAGCCTCATCGTCGGATTTAGAATTTATGACCAGTTGGTCAGGGGTGCCCTTCTCCCGCCAAAGGCGGGATCAGGATAAATCCTCACCCCTGACTTTGTATTTTTTATTCAGGATAAGTGAATCCCGGACCAACACTTAGAAAATTTAGCGGGCATTTTTTGAGAATTCAGTCGTTTTTTGAAGTCAACTTTTTTCATATTAAAGAGTTACGAGAATTTACAAAAAGCAAATATTACTTGTTTTTTAAGAGTCTCCTCAAGTCCTGAGAATATATTCTCCTCCAGTTGTTAGGGGGCAATGTCTCAAAAAAGTGAGAGCTTTTCGGATTTTTTACTTGACAAAATCAGTAAAGAAGTTATCTTTACCTTTGTAAGGAGTGGGAGGGGGAAGAGGGGGTGTTTACAACGGTTGTGAAAATTGCCGTCCCGAGAAAAGTCTTGGGCGGAAAACTTCTTTTTTTATTTTTAAAACTCTTTTTGATACCCTATGTTAGTTTTGCAAGAGCAACTTGCAAAACGAAAGGGTAACTATTTCCATTGAAAATAGTGAGTGTAATTGAAATATGGATTTCATCTACGCAAAACTTGTGAAATCTAAAAAATGAATGAAAAAGTCATGGAAACCCCTCTAATGATAGATGGGTCAAATCTAAAGTCTAAAGAATCTCTGGTATCCCCCGATCTAAAAAAGGAGGTGAGGTATCTTTTTACTGGTCGGGGCTCCAAATCTAATTATTTACCAAATTATTTAACAAAACAATGAGTTGACCTTATTCAGCCAAAGGAGGTGATGTTTCAAAGCATTTATTCTATCTAAAACTTATGTCCCTAAACCTTCAAATATTAGGAGTTAAGAAAATGAAAAGAAAATTAATCTTAGCTTTGGCAGTAATAGTGGTGGTTCTCTGGGGTAGCTTCCCGGCCTTTGCAGTTAACAATAGAGAGGCAGCCAACTCAGCGGTGGTAAGCGGAACTCCTGGCGAGATCAGGTTACAACCGAAGATGCTGGATTGGTGTGATTTGGCATTAGCTGGACCATACTATTACTGGTCTGATTGGCTCAATGGGGACGAAGAGTATGCCACCTACCAGGCCCCAGAAAACTATGGATGCACCAGTGTTTACCCCTTTGAGGTACGGGAAGTAACGATACTTTTGTACACCAGTCAGGCGGTAACACTTGATCTGCAGTCGCGGATATATGATGATGGTGGAACCGTCCAGTGTCCCGCGCCGGGAGATACAATCTGTGAGGGTGCAGTTTACAGTGTTTCCATTCCAGGCGCAGGTGGGTGGATAGTGAGCTTGCCCTGCACCTGCTGTGTCTATGCTCCATACTTCGCTTGTGTGGATATTAAGACCACAGGTTTGCTTAACATAGTATTTCCTGTCACCACCCAAACCCCGCCACAGGTTCTCTGTTATAGCTATAATGATTATGGAACAGGTTGGGTGGACTTGGGTGCTGCCGGATTCACGGGTTATCTGGCAGTGTGGTCTGCGGGTTACACTGAGCCGCAGAACGACTGTCCCGAAGAACAATGGCCTAACCACAAGATGCATTTCCCGCAGTTGCCGGATTTGGAAGGTTGGGACGTGTATGCCGTCTACCCCAAGACTTTGGCTGATGACTGGAAGTGTTCAGCCACAGGCCCGGTAACAGACATCCACTTCTGGGGCTCCTGGAAAGACATAGATGGCGATCCTTA
>JALHUP010000429.1 GCA_022866585.1 Candidatus Zixiibacteriota bacterium
AATGAAGAGGGGGAGAGGATTCCCATGTCAATCACCGATCTTGATCCGAAAGACGGGATTCTGACCATCATCTTCCAGGAGGTGGGAAAATCGACAGCTCATTTAGCCATCTTTAAGAAGGGGGATTTTCTGGCGGATGTGGTTGGACCTTTGGGAATCCCTACCCACATTGAGAATTTTGGCACGGCTTTGTGCATCGGAGGTGGAATTGGAATCGCCCCGGTTCATTTCATTGCCAAAGCTTTGAGACAAAAAGGGAATAAGGTCATATCCATCATCGGAGCACGGAGCAAAGATTTATTAATCTTAGAAGAGCAAATGAGAAAATTAAGCGACGAGCTTTTAATCTCCACGGATGACGGATCTTATGGTCATCATGGCTTCGTTACCGATCTTTTGACCAATCTTCTTTTGGACCAATCCACTGGGATTGGCTTCGTCATGGCAATCGGTCCGGTGGTGATGATGAGAGCGGTTTGCAGAATAACCCAGCCTTATCGAATCAAAACCATGGTCAGCCTGAACCCGATCATGGTGGATGCCACTGGAATGTGTGGCGCTTGCCGGGTGACGGTGGGAGGAAAGACACAATTTGCCTGCGTGGATGGTCCAGATTTCGATGGACACAAAGTCGATTTTGATGAGCTTTTGAAAAGACAAGGCATGTATTTGAAACAGGAAAAAATAGCCATGGAAAAATTCAACCAAAAGATGGGGCTTCATACAACTGAGGGAGTGGCAAAGTGACTAACGCTGAAAAATTGAAAATCCCCAGACAGAAGATGCCGGGGCAGGAGCCTAAAGAGCGGATCAAGAATTTCAAAGAGGTGCCTTTTGGCTATACCCCCCAGATGGCCATGACCGAGGCTAAAAGATGCCTTCAGTGCAAAAAGGCTCTTTGTGTGGGAGGCTGTCCGGTGGAGGTTCATATTCCAGAATTTGTCCAAATGATCGCCCAAGGAGATTTTATCGGAGCGGCGAAGGAGTTAAAAAAGACCAACAGCCTTCCCGCTGTCTGTGGAAGGGTTTGTCCCCAGGAGGACCAGTGTGAGAAGGTTTGCGTTCTGGCGAAAAAATATCAACCGGTGGCTATAGGAAATCTGGAGAGATTCGCCGCAGACTATGAAAGAAACCAGGGAGAGGTTGAGATCCCAGAGATTGCTCCTCTTACCGGAAAAAAAGTAGCCATCGTGGGAGCGGGTCCCGCCGGCTTGACCGTTGCGGGCGATTTGGTGAAATTGGGTCATCAGGTAACGATCTTCGAGGCATTGCACAAAACAGGCGGGGTCTTAGTTTACGGCATTCCTGAATTCAGACTTCCTAAAGCCATAGTTCAAGCAGAGGTGGATTTTCTCATAAAATTGGGGGTAGAGGTCAAAACCAGTCAGGTAATTGGAAAACTTCACACCATAGATGAATTGTTCGAGCAAGGTTATCATGCTATCTTCATCGGAACGGGAGCGGGACTTCCCAATTTCATGAACATCCCTGGAGAAAATCTCAATGGAATTTATTCGTCTAACGAATATCTAACCCGATCCAATCTGATGAAAGCTTATGATTTTCCGGAATACGATACCCCCATCTTCTCGGGGAAGAACGTTGCGGTCTTGGGTGGTGGAAACACCGCCATGGATTCGGTCAGAACCGCTTTGAGATTGGGCGCGGAGAATGGCTACATAGTTTATCGAAGATCAAAAACGGAGATGCCGGCTCGAATAGAAGAGATCCACCATGCCGAAGAGGAAGGAGTAGAGTTCCATTTCCTGACCACTCCCGTCAAATATATGGGCAATGAGTATGGATGGGTGACGGGTATGGAGTGCCTAAGAATGCAGTTAGGGGAGCCGGACGCTTCCGGGAGAAGGCGTCCGGTTCCGGTGGAAGGCTCCAATTTCATAATGGAAGTCGACACCGTGGTGGTGGCTATCGGGAATAGCTCCAATCCCTTGGTGCCCCAGACCACCACCGGTTTGGAAGTAAATAAGTGGGGAAATATCACCGCCGATCCTGAGACCGGTCAGACCTCCCGTAAAGGGGTCTGGGCAGGGGGAGACATAGTTACCGGCGGAGCTACCGTGATATTAGCTGCGGGCGCAGGCAAAAAAGCGGCAAGGGATATTGACAAGTATCTAAGATCTCTGTGAGGTAGACATATCTGGAAAAGTTATATAACAGCAAAAAATTGAATAAGTTGACATAATCACCCTCCCCCTTACCCCCTCCCAACTCAAGGGAGGGGAAATGCGTATGCATCTTCGATTCATGAAGTCTCCTCTCCCATTGTGGGAAAAGAGAGTGGTATGCATCTTCAAGATAAGGGGGAATTGAAGCCATTGATTTCCTGT
>JALHUP010000430.1 GCA_022866585.1 Candidatus Zixiibacteriota bacterium
AAAAAGGGCGGAGGAGTCTCGGCAATGCGCAAATTCAAGGCTGATCAAATGCCTTTCCAATAAAAAATTTCTGTCCAGATCATCCAGTTGTCCGCATTTTACAAACAGACCTGAATTTAGGATCGGGCTTTTATCTATGGCCGATTTAATGAAGGCTAAGACCTTTTCTCGGCTGTCGGTGTCGGCTCTGGAAGGGAAAGGACAGGCGGATATGTTTCGAGCCAATCTGATTCTGGAGGAGAGGACGATCTGTGAGGCAGGACCCTCCCCCGAAAGCCAAACCGCCGGCGTTTTCACCATATCCTCAAACATTACCTGCTCACCTTTCTTATTAAAACTTAAAAAACAATCTGAAAACCAAAAGACCTCAAAAAAGGAGGCATCTGGACTTTTTTAAGGTTCGCCTCTCTGCTCACCGTCCCTGAGCAAAGTCAAAAGGAAGGTATTGATGCACCATTCCTTGAATTACAGTGTATCAGTAATTACGACCTTATTGCTCCTTCTATCCAAAAGGAGTTGGTATCTATTTAGAATATCTCGCCCCAAAAGACTTGGAATTCTTTTTATTCTTTCATCTCTGATTTTATGTTTGAGAACGAAGATCTCCTCCATTTTTTCTACATGAGCTCCTTCTTGGGTTTTAAAGATCGATTTCACGTTTTGAATAAAATAAGTATCAACCACTCCCCCAATCCCTGCTGTTACAGCTTTAAATCTTGGAAGTAAAGAATGATCGATTCCCAGTTTAATTGCATCCATATCAGAAATAATGGTCCTGGATGCTCCGGTATCAATTAAAAATCGAACCGGACTGTGAATATTCAACTCTTTGGACAGAAGCGTGGTTATTACATAGGCGGCATTATCCTCTTTTCTAAAAAATCCCCTTATTTCCACAAGGCACCTAAAATAAGTTCGATCTTTTTTGTGCTAATGTATTCCGTGGCGATATGATCATAATTTTGGGGAAAACCCTCTTTTAATTTTCGGATAACCTTTTTTAGATTTTTGTTATTCCCCACCACCTTCTTATTAAATACTGCCACCCATTGATCCGGATATTTATTTTTTAGAGCATCATAATGCTCATCGATCCACTTAAGATTCCCTTCAAATGTTTCTAATTCTTTAACCAGATCCTGTTCTACCATAGTAATTCACCGGTGTTTTTAACTGTTTAATTTTATATTTATTCTTTTTTCCAAAGGCTCCGCCGATCCTACGGATTCAGAATTCAAATAGCGGAATGGTGCTCATTTCTTATTGCTCAAAGCCTTAATTCTGTCTCTTAATCGAGCGGCTTTTTCGAAATCTTCCTCGTCTATAGCTTTCTTTAATTCCTCGTGCAGTTTTCTTTCCTCTCTTAGGGGCTTCATCACGTCGCCGGGCATGTAGGGAACTTTGCCCCGATGCTGAGTGGAGCCATGAATTTTTCTCAAAAGATCGTTAAACTGGACTCTGAAGGTGGCGTAACAGTTTCCGCACCCCAAACGTCCGGTCTTGCTGAAATCGGAAAAATACATTCCGCAGGTAGGGCATTTCGTATCGGAAACCTTGCTGGGTTTTTTAATCAGGCTTTGGTCCAGCATGCTGGCTAAAAACTCAGCCAAAGGGAAGGGAACGCCCTCAAAGGGGGTATGAAATCTCCTCTTCTCTGCGCATTCCCGACACAGGTGCAGTTCCACCTTCT
>JALHUP010000431.1 GCA_022866585.1 Candidatus Zixiibacteriota bacterium
ATCGAATTTCTTCTGTTTGAAATAGGCTTCTGCTATGTGGAACTGGGCGGGGGCGGCCCATTTGGTGTCATGATACTCGTTTATGAGATCCTTAAGGTAAATCAAAGCGGCTTCATATTGTCTCATCTTGAAATAGAGGCGTCCGCTCTCGTAAACCTTTTTAGCTAATCTGGAGCGACACTCTGTGAGTAAGTCTTGGGCTTCTTTTGTTCGCTCGCTTTCAGGATAGTCGTCCAAAAAGCTTTTCAATTCCTCAAGTGCCTTTGAGGTGCGTTCTTGATCCAGTTCTGCCCTGGCAGACATTTTAAAATCACAGAAAGCCACCATGAAAGCGGCATCATCGGAAAGTAGACTGGTGGGAAAGGAGGACAGAAGTTTATTGAACTCCGTAACAGCCAGAGGATAATCTTTCTGATTATAATAAGACACGCCTAAAAGATATTGAGCTGAGTCTATGACGACGGCTCCCGGATAGTTGAAGATGAGCTTTTGAAATTCTATGACTGCCCGATCATAGTGCTTTTTTTCGAATTCCCTTTTGGCTAAAGCGAACTGATCCTCTGCATCTAAAATTAGACTGGGTTGCTTGGGTCCGCAAGCCATTGAGAATACCAAGAAAAAAAGGGAGAGACACAATAAAAGCTTAATATCTTCTGAGAAGTTTAATATAGATAGTATGGTAGTGGCAGAGTTTACTCTGCCCTTACCCGAGACAGGTCCGAAGTGCGAAGCATCTTGACGACATCTTGACGATCTCGCTACTCCGAATATGACTTTGTTCAGAAAAGCAGAGAAAGAAAAACTATTTGACATTTTTCTCCTTATTATGGTGAGTCCCGCCAAAGGCGGGGTCGAACCATCTTGAATTTTCATCTGTTAGCAAAGAAAAGATAAATCAAACCTCCCACCACTGCTGCCACCAAAGCGGGCTCTATGTATTTGGCCTGCGAGTCTTCCGGCAAAGGCGGGCTTAAGAAGGAGTAGGAATCATTATTCAAATATTCTATGGTCTGTTTTTCTACCATATCCGATCTTTCTTCGGTTTCCCTTTTGCTCCACAATACCTTTCCACTTTCCTTTTCCTCAAGGCGGAATGAAACATTGAGGTTGGCTTTTCTGGTCAACCATTTGGGACCGAAAAAGCCTTTTCTTTTCACCTGAGGATAGGAAAGCTTCATCTGTATAATACGATAAAACAGTGACCAAGCCTTTGGCAGTTCATTTTGTCCACCACTGGGATGCAAGGCGACCTGAAAATTTAGGGACCCAAGATAAGAGACAAGTTCATCTTCCAAAAGCCAATTGGCAGAGTCTTCTTCTTCCGAATTCACAAAGATAAATGTGGACTCCGTCCGGGGGAAATCAAAAAAGGCTTTTCCAAGAAGACCCCTTACCGATTCCCTCAGAAACTCCTCATTTGAAACCGGGTTTTCTTTTTCCTGTTCCTTCTTGTCCGCAAAAACCCGAACCGGAAATAACATAGTCAAGAAGATCACCAACAAAATCAGAAGAACTCTGTTTTGCAGCGGACCGCGGACGGCCGACCGCGGACATTTTTCAGCTCTTCGGTTGCTCATATTTCTCCTTAAGCTCCTTGTATGTCTTAAGCACTTTGGAAAGAAAATAAGCCGGTAGTTTTTGTCCTGATCTTAAGCGAAGTTTTAAGGCATCCTCTCCCACATTGTAAGCCACCAGTGCTTTTTTCACATCTTTGAATTTTAATATGAGTTCAAAAAGATATAAAGTTCCTAATTGAATGTTAAAAGCTGGCTCAAATAAGGAAAGTTCTCCTTTCCAATTCAAGCCTCTTCTTTTAGCCAGATCATACCCGATTGAAGGTTTTACCTGCATCAGACCTTGTGCCCCAAAATTCGAGACCTGTTCTTTTCTGAAAGAGCTTTCTACCAAGATCAAAGCCAAGATCAAAAGAGGATCATAGCCATACTTTTTGCTCTCGTTGTAGATGACCTGGGTTAGCTCACCCACCTCTTCTTCGTTAAATCCGACCTGAAAGTCCTCGATGATATTCAAAATCTTAAGTTTCTCCTCCAGTTCCTTTATCCTTATCTCTTGTTGTCTTAAAACCTTCTCTTTTTCAAACCTGTCCAAAGCTAAATATACGGTGAAACAAGTCTGGGCTATGTAGAATAAGATCAGAAGAAAGCTTATAGGTTTGGAAACCATTATTCCGGCTTTTCTGATAATCTTAACTCCAAACGCCATAAAGACTCCTTCCCCTTAAGGGTGAATCCTCTCCCCTCTGGGGAGATTGAGCGAAGCGAAATGCATAGCAGGGTAGGGTGAAGGGGAATCGATTAAACTCCTGATACGCATTTTCGTTCATTTGTTTTAAAACAAGATATCAGAGTCTGATGAAAAACCTGATAGACTGTGAACCAAAACTGATTTTAACCTCGCAGAGTATGATTCTCCATCTTTAGCCACGTGCTTGTAGTAATTTAGAGCGTATGGGAAATTTCTCTCAATGAACATTCCAATTTTCTTCCATTTAGCTCCAAGATAGTTCATCCTATCAAAAAGGATTTCTTCGATTCCTATGTTCTTTAATCTCTCAAGAAGAGATTCTATGGCTTCTTTGTTGTCTGAGAACAAAGGTAAGATCGGTCCGAAAAAGACAAAAATGGGAATGTCTTTTTCTTTTAGTTTCTTTAAAGCCTCAAACCGATTTTCTAATTCGGATGCTTTAGGTTCAAATAATTTTTCGATCTTTGGATCAAGGCAGGTGATGGTGAAACCAACTTCTCTGTTTTTTATCCGTTTCAAAATATCAATATCTCTTAAAACCAAATCGGATTTCGTCTGAATATGAATTGGAAAATCAAAGTCCGCTAAGATCTCCAAACATCTTCGGGTCAACTGATATTTTTCCTCCAGAGGCTGATATGCATCGGTGACCGTGCCAATCATTATGGTCCCGGGCTTGGTTCTTTTTATCTGCTGGCGAAGACGATCCACGATATTTATTTTAGCATCCACAAACTCCCCCCATTCTTCTTTATGATTGGTATATTTCTTCATAAAGTCTGCATAGCAATAGACGCAGGCATGCTCACAGCCAATATAAGGATTCAAGGCATAGTCCACCCCTGAAATTTTTGATCTGGACAATGCATTTTTGCAATATACTTCGGCTACCCTCATCAGTATTTGATAGTTTATGCTTTCTTACCAGTTGTTTGGACGCGAGACAAGTCTCGCTACTCCGAATAGCGAAACTGGAGTAGCAGAGCTTGTTCTGCGTTTAGCCGTCAATACGGTTCGGGAATTCCAATTCCCGAATCAACTTACAAACCGCGAAAGTCCCGTCAAACGGGATCTTCGCTTCGCTCCGACAAGCTTTCGCACTCCGAAAATACTTTTTCAACAGCCTCGTAAAGGCTTGCCTACGCGGTTTCAGCTTTCCCTCGAATCAATTTTTAACAACTTGAGCCACCAGATCATAATCATAATAATCTATGATTTTCACTTTCACAAATTCACCTATTCTGACGCTATTTCCTTTTACCAAAATCACCCCATCCACCTCCGGCGCCTCGGCCTGGCTTCTGCCAAGAAAATAACCATTGCCCTCTTTTGATTTGGCATCAATTAGAACGGTCAAGGTTTTTCCAATCTTGGCTTGATTTTTCTCGAAGGCCATCTCCTGTTGCACAAGCATCAGCTGGTCAAGTCGCTGGTGTTTGAGTTTGGAAGAAACCTGACCTCTGAAGTTATAGGCGGAGGTTTCTTCTTCTGGTGAATAAGGGAAAGCACCTAATTTATCGAATCCAGTCTTCTCTACAAATTCCAACAGTTCTTCGAAATGCTTTTTCTTCTCTCCGGGGAAACCGACTATGAATGAGGTTCTCA
This sequence comes from Candidatus Zixiibacteriota bacterium, assembly GCA_022866585.1. Lineage (GTDB taxonomy): Bacteria > Zixibacteria > MSB-5A5 > MSB-5A5 > SM1-73 > SM1-73. The sequence goes on from JALHUP010000431.1 coordinate 3,871, forward strand.
AAGTCAGGTCAGGAATTTTTTCCTTCAGCTTCAAGATCAGTTGTTCCACGTCCCTTCTTTTGACCTTGCGGTTCATCTGAGCCAAAATATCATCCGAGATGTGCTGTAAAGGGAAGTCCAGATATTTGCAGATCTTCGAATTCGAAGCTACCTGCTCGATCAATTCATCTGAAAAGTGGGCGGGATGAGTATAAAGAAGCCTGATCCACTTAAGCTCGGGAATTTCAGATAGGAGAAGAAGAAGCTGGGGAAGTTTTTTTTCACCATAAATGTCTGTGCCATACATAGTGGTGTCCTGTGCCACTAAGTTTATCTCTTTGACTCCATAATCTACTAACTCTTGTGCCTCCTCCAAAATATCTTCTATGCTTTTGCTTCGAAATCTCCCCCTGATGCTTGGAATTGCACAATAGCTACAGTGGTTATCACATCCGTCTGCAATCTTTATGTAGGCAAAGGGACGATTTTGGGCCAATCTCTTAATCTTGCTGTAGTTACAGTTCACCCCAGGTAAGCTAACCATACATGTTCTTTTGTTTTTTAACACCAAAGAACAAACCTGATCAATTTTGTCAATATCGCTTATCCCCAGGAAGGCATCTATTTCTGGCAGTTCCTCTTCTAAGTCTCTATAATATCTTTGAGCCAGACACCCGGAGATGATAATCTTTTTCCTTCCATCTTTATTTTTTAGACAAACCAACTCCATGATCTCGTTCACCGACTCCTCTTTGGCAGAATCGATAAACCCACAGGTATTTAAAATAAGAATATCTGCCTCCTCTTTTTCCTCTGTCATTTCGTAACCTACTTCACAGAGGAGGCATGCCATACTCTCCCCATCTACCTCATTTTTAGGACAGCCCAGACTTTCGATGTAAACTTTGAATGACATGAATTTTTTGTTTAGCTAAAGTTTGCTTCCTTTCGGTGCCTTAATGACTACAATTGTAGTCTATTTTGACTACAAACCCGAGAATGATTTGTGCGAGTGCATCTTTAAATCGGACAACTACAGGCGGTTCGACCTATGTCCTCCCACCTATCACCTTTCACCTTTGACCTTATTCCGACAGATCCAACTCCTCCACCCCCGGCGGGGCTTTGAAAACAAATTTTGAATCGGAAATGCCCTGGTTAATCTTTATATGATCGAAGATTAAGATGATCTCGGTATCATTGGAATCCTGGTATTCCAATTTTTTTGCCAGCAGACTTTTTTTGTCGACCCAGATTGTCATTTTGGTGATGAAAAGGTCGTCCTTCTTTGGAATCAATTTTAACTTATAGCATTTGACCTTATCCACCTTTTCCTCACCAATCAGTTCGGTCTTGTATTCAGACCTAAAATTGGAGAGGTATTGATTAAGCTTGAAAATGTTCTTTGATCTATCCAGTCTGTTTTTGATGACCTGTTGATTTTCCTCTGAATAGTTCCATAAAAATTTACCATCCGTGACGATGACTTCATCTTCGGTTTCTGTTCTGAACTTATCCGGGTTCTTCAAATACATTTTCCCTTTTATCTTTTTCTGGTTTTCAAAAATTTCAGATTTCGTCACTTTGGTAAAATCTAAGGATAGATCCAAAAGAGACTTGTATTTTGTTTCTACCTGCAGGGCTAATTCTTCCCCGCCTTTGGTCTTCGACCCTGAGGGCTCAGACCGAAGGGCAGGATTTTCAACAGGGGTAATGGGAAAAGCTACGGAAGAAAAAAGAAGAGCCACAAGCAGGCTCAAGGAAAAACCAAGTTTTTTCATTTTAATTCTTATCATCACTCAAACTTTCCGTCAGGATATAGTGAGTCTGTTGCTTAAATTTGTCTATCGTTTATCGGTGTGGGTTTCGGTAACGTATCGGCTTCGGGTGCCGGTTTCGTCTTTAGTCTTAACACGATAAACGATACGTAACCGCAACCTTTTTCAACAAAACCATCAAGAAAGGAATTTGGGAAACAGCTCCTCCAAAATCCTGATGCAACAGAGAAAGGAAGGTAGAAGGTGGAGGGCTAATTCGTATTTTGACTCTTCTTCTGTAGCCATTCTTCTCTTTCTAAATAAGTTTCGTCTACCAATACTTCTCTGGCTTTGCTTCCGTCATAGGGACCTACTATTCCCTCCTGTTCCAATTGATCGATCAGACGAGCCGCTCTTTGATATCCGATGGCTAATCTTCTTTGCAATAGAGATACCGAACCCTGCTTATGCCTTATGACCAACTCCACTGCCCGCCGAAAAAGATCTTCATCCTTTTCTTTTTCCTCTTCGGGGATCTCACTTGGTTCAGAGGAAAATATGGAGATGGGCTCCACCTCATATCTTTGTGCTTTTATAAAATCCACTATCCTTTCGGTCTCCCGGCTGGAGATATAGGCTCCATGAATTCTTCTGGGCTCAGGATGGCCAGGCTGAATGAAAAGCATGTCCCCTGCCCCTAAAAGCTTTTCCGCTCCATTCATATCCAGGATGGTCCGGGAGTCTATCTTAGAAGCGACCTGGAAGGCAACGCGGGCGGAGAAATTGGCTTTGATCAAACCAGTAATCACGTCCACCGAGGGCCTCTGCGTGGCCAAGATCAGATGGATTCCCACGGCTCGAGCCATCTGAGCCAGACGAGTCACCAGACCTTCGGTGCGGGCGGAGGAGGACATCATCAAATCCGCCAACTCATCCACGATGATTACCAAATAGGGCAGGACTTTCTCCCTTTTTTGTTTGGCATTGTAATCTTCAATATTTCTCACCCCAGCCTTAGCCAGCTTTCTATATCTTTCCTCCATCTCTATTACAATCTCGGAAAGGACGTATTCCGCATTCTTGGGAGTGGTGATCACCGATCTTTCCAGATGGGGGATGCCCTCATAAACCGAAAGCTCTAACATCTTGGGATCGATCATGATAAATCTGATCTCATCCGGGGGAAGCCGGTATAAAAGACTGGTGATGATCGCATTTATGCACACCGATTTGCCCGAGCCGGTGGCTCCGGCTATCAAAAGATGCGGCATCCGGCCCAGGTCGGTAACAAAAGGTTCTCCAGAGGTGGTTTGACCTAAGGCTAAAGCCAATTTCGATTCAGCATTTTGAAAGGCCGGAGAGGTGAGTATGTCTCTTAAATAGACTACTTGAGGGGTTTTATTGGGAATTTCCACCCCGATGGCCGCTTTGCCCGGAACCGGAGCCACGATCCTCACCTTTCGGGCACGCATGGCTAAGGCTAAATCGTCTGCCAAGTTTACCACTTGATTCACTTTTATTCCGGCTGCGGGCTTGAATTCATAACGAGTGATAACCGGTCCCGGATACTTTTCGATTCTATCACCCTCAATCTCCACCCCGAAAGTAGCTAAAGTTTCTTTAAGAATTTTTGCCGTCTGATTTAATTCCTCATTGGAGATGGAAGGTCTGAGGTGGGGTGCTTCATCCAATAGATCCAGGGAAGGATATTTATAATCCCACTCTAAACTTTTCTCTTTCCCCCGAACCAACTTCAAAGTGGTTTTAAAGTCCTGGCGAATAGATGGCGCCTCTTGAGGAAATTCTTCTATTTCTTTTGAAATTGCAGGTTCTTCGGTAGGGGGGAATATCAACTGGCGTTTCTCTTTTTCCTTTCCTATGGATCCTGCGGATAATTCCTTTTCTCTTCTTTTCCTTTGCTTTTCAATCCTTTTTAGTTCACGCCATTTGCTTCCCTTGGTAAACACTCTTTCAACCATCCGCTTTGCCAAAAAGACAAAATCACTCGGCTTCAAAGGGGTAATTATCGCTATCAAAGCTATCAAGAATGCGATCAATAAGGTATAGGAACCGGCAGTTCCAAACAACTTTAGGCAAAATTTCCCCAAAATCGAGGATAGCCAACCTCCCAAAGTCACGTTTGAAAAATTCACAATCTCCCCACTTTTCGAAACAGGAAGGCTTAACAAAATCCCTGACACAAGTACAAAGACAAAAGCAAAAAAGGTCTTTTTGGAAAAGGTCGACAAACTAACCTTAGGAAAACTACTCACCCCCAAAAGGATCAAAAAGATCGAAACGAAAAATGAGGAGTAACCCAGAGCATAAAAAAGAAGGTAGGAGACCAAAGCTCCCACTGGTCCACAAAGGTTTTTGACCTGTTGGGAAAATGATCCAAAGAAGTTCTCAAAAGTTGCCTTTTCTTGCAGAAGCTTAAGATCGGATTGGCGGTCATAAGTTAAAAGCGAGATAAAGATGAACAGAGCCAAAGCGATCGAAAGGACTCCCAGTATCTCTTTTTTCCTCTCATCCGATATGAAACTCAAGATCTTCATATTTTTGCCTTAAGGTAAAAGTCCCACAAGACTACTTCACTCTTTGTGCTTAAGTCATTTTCTTTCTTTAAAGATAAATTTATAACTATTATCTGCAATGTCAACAAAAATGTTTGCGTCCACTGATGGGGTATAGGCGATTTTTTAAGGGATTCATCATGAGTTTCTGGATGTCGTCTCGCCGCGTAGGCAAGCCTTCACGGCTTGCCTGCCAAGGCATGAAGCCTTGGCTACGCGGTCAAGCAATACTCTGAAAGTCAATGGGTTGCCAAACCCATAGCAAACAAAAAACACCAAGCTCTTGTTATCTCGTTTCTTAAACCCCACTATCAACCACACACTTTAAATCTTCTCAATACCTACGACTTTGGACGCATCCAACAAAAATATGAAAAGAAGAAAGCAAGAGGAGGTAAATAAGCGAACAAGATAATTCCTTGGTCCGCAGGGAAATGAAAAAGGCAGGGTAGTTAACCCTGCCTTTGTTCACCAAGCATCTTGGAGAAAATCTTACTTCACCGCGTCTTTCAGATGTTTGCCAGCTTTGAACTTCGGTACCTTCGAAGCCGCGATATGGAGGGGAGCTCCCGTTTGAGGATTCCTTCCCGTCCGGGCTTTTCTCCTGGCCAGTGAAAAGGTGCCGAATCCAACGAAACTGACCTTCTTCCCCTTTTTCAAGGAGCTGGTGACCCCATCAAAGAATACGCTCATGGCCTTGTTGGCCTGCACCTTGGTCACCTCCGCCTCCTTGGCGATTTTGCTAATCAGTTCCTCTTTGGTCATCTACTCACCCCCTTACAGATTTAAGGGTTTAAGGGTTACTGTTTTTTATCGACAGCGAAAGAATATAATATTCTTGCGGGCTTGTCAAGAACTTTTTTTGTTTTTTTTAAATTTTTTTGCAAAAAAACGCCATTTTCCGCCTGTGGAAGGGAAAGAGGGCTCTTTTCTGACTCATTTAAGTCCCAAAAGAGGGGGGAAAGGCGGAGTTTCCAGTCGTATGCTTTCTTTCTGGCTTGAACAAAACCCTTTGGTTTTATTTGACATTTTGCGACCTTGCGTTTATCTTTCGTTCTAAAAAGAGGCAAAGGAATTCTCATGTGTGAGGTTATCTTAAAAAATGTAACTAAGATTTTTGGAAAAAAGAATGTGGTCATTCAAGATGTCAATCTTGAAATCAAAGATAAGGAATTCTTCACCATCGTAGGTCCTTCCGGCTGTGGGAAATCCACCCTTCTTAATATGATTGCCGGCTTAGAAGAGGTAAGTTCGGGAGAAATTATTTTTGACCAAAAGAGGGTTAACGATCTTCCCCCAGCCAAAAGGGACGTGGCTTTCGTGTTTCAAAGCTATGCCCTCTATCCTCACAAAAATGTTTTTGAAAATATCGCTTTTCCTTTAAGAATAAGAAGACTTCCCAAAGAAGAAATCAGAGAGAGAGTAAAAAAGACCGCTTCCATTTTGGAAATAGAACATCTTCTGGACAGAAAGCCAAAAGAGCTTTCCGGGGGGCAAAGACAAAGGGTCGCTTTGGGCAGAGCTATCGTAAGAAAACCAAAGGTTTTTCTTCTGGATGAACCCTTGTCCAACTTAGATGCAAAATTAAGAGTGTATATGCGAGCGGAATTGAAGAAACTCCATAAAGAGATAGAGACGACCATGATTTATGTGACCCATGATCAAGCTGAAGCCATGACCCTCTCGGATAGGGTGGCGATCCTTTTTGAGGGAAGGATTCAACAGTGCGACTCCCCGCAGATGGTGTATAACTTTCC
>JALHUP010000432.1 GCA_022866585.1 Candidatus Zixiibacteriota bacterium
AAGAGATTAAAACCTTATGCAAGGGCGTAGAGATATTGGAGCTTACAGTAAGAAGCAATGGGGAAAGAGATGTATGGATTCGCAAAAAAGAGAACAACTTCGCCTAACAGAGGAGGCTACCCAAATTTTATCATAGGTCATTTCTTAAGAATTCAGTAATTCGATGGGCTTGTATGGTTCATGCCCGAGGATCTTAACTCATGGATATCGAAAAGGTCACAGTAAGAAGCTTTGCCAAGATGAAGGAAAAGGGGGAGAAGATTGCGGTTTTGACCGCTTATGATTTCTTCACTGCCCGAATTTTGGACCAGATAGGAATGGACGCTATCTTGGTGGGTGATTCAGTGAATATGGTCTTTTATGGCTCGCCCACCACCTTGTCCATAAATATGGATCAGATGATCTATCATACCAAAGCGGTTTCTTCTGCAGTTAAAAGGGCTTTGGTGATAGCAGACATGCCCTTTTTGTCTTATCAGACCAATACCTCGGATGCTATCTTGAATGCCGGACGTTTCCTCAAAGAGGGGGGAGCACAGGCGGTGAAAATCGAAGGGGGGAGAGAGATGGCTGAAACCGTAAAAAAAATAATTGAGGTAGGTATTCCGGTGATGGGACATATAGGACTGACTCCTCAGTCTATCCACAAGCTGGGAGGGTATGCGGTGCGAGGGAAGACCGAGGAGGATAGAAAATATTTAATGGAGAGTGCCAAAATCTTAGAAGGGGTGGGTTGTTTCTCCTTACTGTTGGAGTCAGTGCCAAAAGAGTTAGCCGAAACCATCTCCAAATCGCTTAAGATACCTACCATCGGTATTGGAGCAGGAACGGGATGTGATGGGCAGGTTTTGGTAATAAACGACATCTTGGGTCTTTTTGAAGATTTTAAACCAAAGTTTGTGAGAAGATACGCAGAGTTAGGGAAAGAGATAAGAAAAGCTTGCCTGAATTATTTGAATGATGTAAAATCCGGAAGGTTTCCCTCGGAGGAGGAGAGCTATTAACGAAAATTCAAAATTAAAAAAGCAAAATTAAAAATGGAAACCCAAAACTCAAAATTTATTTCTCAATCAAAGAAAGGCATGTCCTTCTTTAGTGTCCGATTCTAATACCATAGCAAACGAATTAAAGAAATTGGTTAATCACTTCCTCCTCTCCCCTCGCGGGAGAGGGTAGGGTGAGGGGGTATGTAAACTTATTTCCTGCATTTGTATTAATTTTAAATCTTGAATTTTTAATTTATGCAGATAATCGGATCACCTAAGATAATGCAAAAGATTTGCGGTGGACTAAAAAGAGAAGGCAAGATCATTGGTTTCGTCCCCACTATGGGCTATTTGCATAAAGGGCATCTGAGACTAGTTAAGATTGCAAAAAGAAAATCAGATGTGGTGGTGGTAAGTATCTTTGTCAATCCTACTCAATTCGGGCCAAAAGAGGATTTCGCAAAATATCCCATAGATTTCAAAAGAGATAGATTTTTATTAGAGAAGGAAGGCTGTGATTTTGTTTTCGCCCCCCGGATAAAAGATATGTATCCTGAAGAGTACTTAACTTATGTGAACGTAGAGAAGATTACGGGTAAATTGGAAGGAGCAATAAGACCAGGGCATTTTCAAGGAGTGACTACAGTAGTGGCTAAGCTTTTTAACATCGTCCAGCCAGATGTAGCCATATTCGGACAGAAAGATGCTCAGCAGGCGGTGGTTTTGAAAAAGATGGTCGATGACTTAAACTATGGCGTAAAGATGATAATAGCAGGTACGGTGAGGGAAAGAGATGGTCTTGCCTCAAGCTCAAGAAATGTTTATCTTTCAAAAGAAGAAAGAAAACAGGCAAAGGTTTTGTATCAAGCTTTGCGTTTGGCAAAAAGTATGATAAGAAAGGGCGAAAGGAGCGCAAGCAAGATCGTCTCCAAAATGAATAAATTAATAAACAGACAACCTTTGGCTGAAATAGACTATATTGCCATCACCGATGCC
>JALHUP010000065.1 GCA_022866585.1 Candidatus Zixiibacteriota bacterium
AAGAGAGGGACTTTTGTCTTAAGGGCTAAGGCTATAGAGTCGGAGGGACGAGCGTCCACCTGCACAACCGATCCATTCAGCTCTATGTAGATTTTGGCATAGAAGGTCTGATTGATCAGCTCCGTCACCTCCACTTTCTGCACTTTTCCACCCAGGGCATAAATCACCGATCTCAAAAGATCATGGGTCAAAGGTCTTTTGGAGGAAAGCCCGGAAAGCTCCATGGCTATAGCTAAGGCTTCATAGTGTCCGATCCAGATGGGGAGCATCCGGTCGGAATCTGAGGAGGATAAGATCACCACCGGCGAATTGGTGGTCATATCCAAAGCCAGTCCATTCACCTTTGATTCAATCATGCTCATTTTTTCACCGTTATAAGTTACCTTAAAGAACTGTTGTTTTTTTCATCACCCAAACTTTCAGGTTAGCCACCAAGTCGCTTGAGACCTTAATGGGAACCGTATAAACACCTAATGCCTTGATGGGGGTCTCCAGCAAAATCTTGTGTCGATCTATCTCGAATCCTTTTTCTTTTAAAAGCTCTGAGATGTCCTGGGCGGTCACTGAACCGAAAACCTTATCCTCCTCTCCCACCCTCACCTCCGCGGTACACGATATTTTCTCCAGTTGAATTTTCAGTCTCTCTACCTGCCTTTTCTTCTTAAGATCCCTCATTCCTTTCTGTTTGGTTACCTCCCGGATGGCTTTCAAATTCCCTTTGGTGGCTGGGATAGCTAAGTTGCGAGCTATAAGAAAATTTCTTCCATATCCATCCTTTACCTCCACCACCTCTCCACATTTACCCAATTTTTCTAAGTCATCTTTTAGAATTACCTTCATCCTTATCTCCCTGTTATATCTTTTCGTCCATCGTTTATGCGTATGCATTCATACGAATCGGTATCGAAGCTCGTCCTACGGATTTCGCTCCGCTCAATATCGATGCTCGATTTTCGAAGCAAGAAGCTTGGTTTATCGAGCATCGAGCTTCCAATTACGAGATTCGATATCCCGCCTTTGGCGGGACCAACCACAAACGAACTTCGAAGCTTTTTTGTTCGAATTATCTGTAGATCTCACCGGTAAAGGGCAAAAGCCCCAAATGTCTTCCCCTCTTTATGGCGATGGTCACTCTCCTTTGATGTTTTGCGCAATTACCCGAGATGCGTCGGGGCACGATCTTTCCTCGATCGCTGATAAACTTCTTAAGAAATCTATCATCTTTGTAATCGATAACCAGGGTTTTGTTTTCACAAAAACGACAGGTCTTTCTTTTCTTTCGTTCGAAATCAGGTAACATTCACTGCCTCCTCAAGATTTTGCTATTCAAATTTCACCAAAAGAATCTTTAAAATCGGTCCGATCTTCCTGGTCGGTTGGACTTAAATTCAAAATATTCTCCTCTCCTAAGGGAATGGAATCAGTTCTCCGGTCCAGGAATTGAACGTGAAATGCCTTTATCTCCACGTAATTATGTTTTCTGCCATTTTCGTTCTCTTTCATATGACTACGCAATTCCCCCTCCACCAAAACAGCCGAGCCCTTCCTCAAAAACTCGCTACAGCTCTGGGCCAAATCCTGCCAAGCCACCACTCCTATACATAGCAGACATCCTCCTTACACATTCCCAAATTATCTTTATATCTTTATATCTTTTATTGGAGGCGATTTTGAAATTAACCACCGGAACTCCTCCTGAGGTATAACGTAGCTCCGGATCTCTAACCAGATTGCCCACAATTATGACCTTGTTAAGACTGGGCAGTTTTGTATTTGCCATTACTTTAAAACCTCCTGTTGCTCCGCTCTCATTATCTTCCGGCTATCTTTTATCTACGAGACAGTTAATTCATCTTCTTGTGTTTTCTCTTCTTTTTCCTCCGCGACGATGGGTTTGGCTTCTTCCTCGGACACCACAGTTAAATATCTTAAACAGGATTCGTTTAATTTGTATGCCCTCTCCAGTTCTTTTGGAATTTTTCCTTCCCCTTCGAAGAGAACCAAAGTATAATAACCTTCATGTCTCTTCTTTATGGGATAGGTGAATCTTTTTTTCCCCCATTTATCGGTCTTCAACACCTCTCCCTTATTATCGGTGATAAGATCCTCAACCTTTTTTATCTCCTTTTGGATGGTTTTATCATCCAAAGATGGATCTAACACAAACACGGTTTCATATATTGGCAACTTTTCACCTCCCTTCGGACTTTTAAAAATGACGAATGATTAATGACGAATATTCTTCATCCGTCATGCGTTATTAATCATTTTAATCTGCATTGAATCGGTTCATGCTATCCTCTATTCCGTTCATCACTATATTTTCCACCACTAACGCTGCCTTTTCTACCATCTGATCTGTTTTTTCTTTCTCATCCGGTTTGAAATCTTCGAGCACAAATTCTTCTAAGTCGACATTTTCGGGAGTATCACCAATTCCCAGCCTCAGCCGGGCAAAATCAATGGAAGAAAGCTGATATATGATTGATCTTAAACCTTTATGTCCACCATCTGATCCCTTCTCTCTGATTCTTATCTTTCCCAAAGGCAAAGCTACATCGTCACAAACCACGAGCAGATTTTCAATTCCCAAGTTGAAATTATCTATGGCTTCTGCCACCGCCGCTCCACTTGAATTCATGAAGGTGAGGGGCTTTATAAAATAAACCCTTTCTCTTCCGACCTTTGTTTCACAAAAAAGAAATTCTCCTTTTCCCGGCTTAAACTCTTTTTTATCTCTTCTTGTAGTGAGCCTGTCGAACCTATCGGCTAAAAAATCGACTACTCTATAGCCCAGATTATGACGAGTGTTTCTATATCTTTCTCCGGGATTGCCCAGACCAACGATCAAGTTCACCATCAGACAAAAAATACACTCACCATCTTAAAAACTGTAAGTCAACACCACTATACGAAATCAAAAGATAGAAAGAAATTCACATTTGTCAAGTCCGAATTTGGATCCTTCGGAAAAAACTTGCAAAGGATTATTTTTAATCCAAGCAAAAGGTTCTCCGCTCACTTCTGTGCTCGCCAGGTCCCCTGACTAGTAGTGTCCCCAAAATTCTCTTTGTGTTTCAATGGGTTAGTCACGCCACACAGAATTAACGTCTATCGTTTGTCGTCCGAATTCTGGATCCATAGGATTGGCGAGGCTTG
>JALHUP010000066.1 GCA_022866585.1 Candidatus Zixiibacteriota bacterium
ATGTCTGACAGATCGCATAGCATAGGCAACCTCCTTGAGAGTTTAAGGTTAATGGCCATCCCAAAATATATCCTCTCTCTTGGGTGTTGCCTATCTTTTTTTCTCTAACCAAAAGTGTATGATTTGTATTTGGTATCTACATTTCATAGGATATTCCAACTTGACAACTACCATATATCGTTTATATTTTGCAGAAAAGTTTTCAATTGATCTAAATGGAGGAGAATGGTAATGGAAAAAACAGAAGAGCTTCTGGAAGTGGTGAAAAATGCCATAAGAGTGGAAAATGATGGCTATCAATTCTATCGGGTGGCAGAGGAAAAAACCAAAGACCCAAAAGGGAAAGAGGTCTTCTCTTCTTTAGCTAAGGATGAAACAAATCATATGCAGATACTTAAAAGCCTGTATCAGAGCATCAAGGAGAAAGGGGAGTATAAATTTGACGAGATCAAGGATATGAAACACATCCTGGAAACAGCGTCAGAAAGCCCCATCTTTTCCAAAGACTTTAAAAAGAGGATAGAGCAGGCGCAATTCGAGATGACCGCTTTGTCCATTGGAATCCTTTTGGAGAAAAATTCAATTGAGTTTTATAAGAAAGCCGCACAGGATAGTGAGGACAAAGACGTGGCCATGCTTTTTAATTATTTAGCCGGTTGGGAGGGAGAGCATCTCCGGGCTTTGGTTCAACAACAGAAATTTCTCCAGGGGGATTATTGGACTGAGGCCAGGTTTTATCCCTTTTAGCGATTAGTACAAATGCATTAAATGTAATGTCATTGCGAAGAGTCCGTATGGATGATGAAGCAATCTCATTACAATCATCATAAGTGAATAAAGGATAGAAAATAATGCCAGCTAATCTTCCTCCACAATATTACGAAGCTGAAAGAAGATACCGGGAGGCGAAAGAGCCACAGGATAAGCTCAAGATTTTGCATGAGATGTTTGCCATCATGCCCAAACATAAGGGCACGGACAAACTTCAAGCGGATCTGAAATTCCGAATCTCCAAACTGAAGAAGGAAATTCAGCAGAAGAAAAAAGCTTCCAGAAGAGATCAATACTTCGTGGAGAAAGAAGGAGCCGCTTGTGTGGTCTTGATCGGCGCCCCAAACGTGGGTAAGTCTCAAATTCTTTCCTCGCTTACCAATGCCACGCCTGAAGTTGCTCCTTACCCTTACACCACCTTAAAACCTCTTTGCGGCATGATGCCTTTTGAGAATGTGCAAATTCAACTGGTGGATACCCCTCCCATAAGCTCCGATTTCATGGAGCCCTGGCTGGCTGGGATCATCCGTCAGGCGGACTTGGTCCTTCTGGTTGTGGATTTGCTCTCCGAAAGCATGCTGGAAGAGACTGAAACTGTGTTTAAGAGATTGGAACAATCAAAGATTCAATTGGAAATAGAGGAGAGAGAGGTAAATCCATTGGATGGCATCGCCCATAAAAAGACCATGATTTTGGGCAACAAAAATGAGTCCGAAGATTCAGAGGAAAACCTCACCGTTTTGAAAGATTTATATGGGCAAAGATTTCCGATTTTTTCCATCTCCGCTAAGGGAAAGAAAAATTTGGAAGAGCTGAAAAAAAAGATTTTTGATAGTTTGGGCATTTTAAGGGTGTATACCAAGGTGCCGGGAAAAAAGGCGGATTTTGAGGATCCGGTGATTCTAAAAATTGGAAGCACCCTCTTGGATGCCGCCCGGGCTATCCATAAGGATTTCGCCTACAACCTGAAATATGCTCGCCTCTGGGGAAACGGAGTCTACGATGGACAGATGGTGCAAAAAGATTTCGTCCTAAAAGATGGACATGTGGTCGAGTTTCACATTTAGTAAGTTCCCTCTCCCCTTGTGGGAGAGGGGGTAGCATCGTATCGATGAATTATCTTCAGGTTCAAATCTTTGCCATCTATTTGAATGTATAAATTTTACACTACAGAAAAAATTCTTGGATCAAAGCAAATAAAAGAAGATATAAAAACGTTTAATAAAAAAGATTTTTTAGACCTTTTTTGTCTCTAAATTAATTCGAGTCTTTTGGACAAAAAAGCGAAATGAACAAGACTTATTCGAACGCATTAAGCTTCTTTACGCTCTACTTGGTCCGCCCTTGCCTTCACCCTCTCCCCTCGTGGGATAGGGAGAGGGGGCAACTTCGTATCAGGAACAAATGCGTTTGTATTAAAAGCAAATTGTATAAAATCACTCTTTTTTTGTGTCTCATCCTTTTTGTATATCTATTTGTTTCCAATTTAAAAGTCAAAGCCCAGAGCTTGGAGGTCTTAATCCAAGAATCTTTGCAAAATAATCCTCAATTAAAAGCCGCTGAAAAAAGATGGGAAGCGGCTAAAGCTATGATTCCCCAGGCTGGAGCCTGGATGGACCCGATGCTTTCATTCGAGGGAATGAGCGCCACCAAAGATATTGGCTTTACCAAATATTCCTTTATGCAGAAAAAGATTGGTCTTTCCCAACAGTTTCCCTTTCCCGGCAAGCTGGGGCTCAAGAAAAAGATGGCTCAATATGACGCCAACATGATGGAAACGGACTACGAGCATTTGAAGAATATGCTTATAAGCGAAGTGAAAATGGCTTATTACGAGCTTTTCTTTGTCAATAAAGCCAAAGAGATCACCGAGAAAAATAAAGCTTTGTTATCTGATATGGCCAAGTTAGCCGAAACTAAATATATGGTGGGACAAGGATTACAACAGGACGTCCTCTCCGCTCATTTAGAGCTTTCCAAGCTGGATCAGAAGTTGATTGATCTGAAAAGGGAAGAAACGGGAATTCAGCTCAAATTGAAAACTCTCCTATTCCGATCGAAAGAAAGCTCACCGGTTGTTCCCGAAGAAGTAAAGAAAACTGAATTTGTGGTAGACAGAGAAAAATTGAAAAAAGAGGCTTTGGAGCAAAATCCGATGTTGCGGGAACAAGAATATCTGGTGGACCAAAGCCAAGCTTCCTATAAGTTAGCTAAAAAGGAGTATTTCCCGGATTTTGAGTTGACCCTAAAATATGGGCAAGATCAGGTCTCCGCAGAAGTCATGGGAAAGGAGAATTTTATTGAAGCTATGGTCGGATTCAACCTCCCTATCTATTTCTTTCGTAAGCAAAATAAAATGGTGGAGGAAAAAGCGGATTTGCTTTCCTCAGCCCAAGAGAGCTTTTCTTATAAGCAAAATGAACTGATAAATGACTTGGAAAATAAAATCTCCGATCTGAAAAGAAACTCCGATTTGTTGGATCTTTTTGGGAATGGAATTTTGCCTCAAGCCCAGCAGTCGTTTCAGTCAGCCCAGACTGCATATCAAGTAAATAAAGTTGATTTTCAAGCTCTTCTCTTTAGCCTTTCGAATCTTTATGAGTATGAGATGAATTATTATATGATCTTAGCTGAGTATCAGAAAAGCCTGGCTGAATTGGAGGTAATCGTAGGGCGACAGGTGCCCGAAATCAAATGATGCGAATTATCATAGTGTAGTGGTCAAGCTTGCTTGACCTTTTTAGCTGATAGAAGATGAAAGAAATCAAGTGAGGTGAGTTGATATGTTAGAAAAAAAACTTCCATTGATCTTACTATTTTTTCTTTTGATCAGTATTAGCTTTTCTATGCTTTATGAATATGAAGTTGGAAAAGCAGAAAAGTATATTTATACTTGTCCCATGCATCCCAGTGTGATAAAGGATCGTCCCGGGGCTTGTCCAGTATGTGGAATGAATCTGGTCAAAAAGTCTGTCATAGACAGATCCGCCTCTGGCGGACAAGTTAGTGAAGCTATTAAGCAAGAAAAGATGTCCGAAATTGGATCCGTAGGAAAGGAAATGGAACAGGTCACCCTTTCTCCTACCCAAAGACTTTTAGCCAATGTAGCCACAGAACCGGTGACCCGAAGAAATCTATCCAAAGAGATTTATACCGTAGGAAAAATAGATTACGACGAAACAAACTTGGCGCATGTGTCCGCACGAATTGGAGGAAGGGTGGATAAATTGTATGTCGACTTTACCGGAAAGGAGGTAAAAAAAGGAGAGCCGCTTTTGGAAATCTACAGTCCCGACTTAGTTTCCGCCCAGCAGGAGTATCTTTTGGCTTTGAACGCCTACGAGAAACTAAAGTCCGGTTCTCTGGATGAAGCTACACAAAACGCCCAATCGCTTTTAGAAGCCTCCCAAGAGAAACTTCTTTTATGGGGAATCACCGAAGATCAGATAACGGAGTTAAAGACAACTAAGAAGGTGAAAACCCACATGGTGATCTATTCACCGGCATCCGGAACGGTGATCGAAAAGTTTGTGCGTGAGGGGATGTATGTAATGGAAGGAGAAAATCTTTATGATATTGCCGATTTAAAAAACGTGTGGATGTTCGGCGATATTTATGAGTCCGAGATTTCGGATGTAAAGATGGGGGAAGAGGTGGAGGTAAAAACCCAAGCCTATCCGGATGAAGTCTTCACCGGCCGCATAAGTTTCATCGAGCCGGTTTTGAATCCTGTCACCCGCACCGCCAAAATAAGGGCTGATTTTCCCAATCCCCAGCATAAGCTCAAACCGGAGATGTATGTAGAGGTCAAGATTAAATCCGGGCAAAATCAAAACTGTTTGACCATACCCGCCTCTGCTGTAATCAATACTGGGCATAGGGTGGTGGCTTGGGTGGAAAAAGAACCTAATGTTTTCGTTCCCAGAGATGTTAAGTTGGGAGAAAAGTTAGGAGATTTTTACGTGGTTTTGGATGGACTCTCCGAAGGGGAGATGGTGGCCTCTCAAGGTGGCTTTTTAATCGACTCCGAGGCTCAATTAAGAGCGGGAATGACGGGAATGGAAGGAATGCCTGGTATGGAGCACGCCGGAGGCGGGGAGACAAAGATGACTCCTGAAGAGACAAGAGAGTCCAAAATCCCGCCAGACAAGGGGATAGAAAAACCAAAGCAAGGCGAAAAGATGGAAGGAATGGAGGGCATGGAAAAGACTGAAGAACAAAAGCCTCCTTCCGTCAAAACCACACCGGCTGAGGAAAAGACTGGGGAGGGACAAAAATCGGATAAGGTGGAAGACTCC